>CAYNFH010000014.1:32804-55205 GCA_964396385.1 uncultured Chthonomonadaceae bacterium
TTCATATCCCATAACCCAGACCGTGTCGGTTCAGAGCCAATCATGGGCCGAGCTACCGCATGGCATCATAGTCGCCGCGGTCCTGGCGGCGCCATAGATGCCTAAACGACGCCCTCACGCTCGGGAGAGTTCCGCCTATACCCTCCCAGGTGGCGGGCGGCGACCGGGCGTGCAAGCAATTCGTCGGGTTGACGGCCGGCGGACGGTCAGGTACACTGCCGCGCGGCGGCCGAGCGAGGCCGGCCGGATTATGGCTCTGGAGGCCGCGCAGGCGGACTTTGCATTGTCTAGCCCGCGACTCCAGTCGCCGGGTGCGGGAAGCGAGGTAACAGGATGGACCCGGAAGAGTTTGGCGGTATCCCCGAGTACTACACGGACTCGGTGAACTTTGCGACGAACCTGTATGGGTTCATGCTGGAGTTTGGTGTGATGCAGGCGCAGGAGCAGCCCCCGCGCTCTGTAGTGCGGGTACGGATGAGCCCGCAGCACGCGAAGATCATGAGCCTGTTGCTGCGGAAGAACGTGCAGGAGTACGAGCGGCGCATCGGCACCATCATCCTGCCGGAGGGCCTCTATCAGGAGTTGGGCATCAGCGACGAATAGACGGGGCAGGCGTTCAGGGATCGGGGTTCAGGTATCCGCAACGGGCGTTCCAGCTCCGGAATCACCCCCTCACCCCCTCACCCCTTCACCCCCTCATGTGCTGTCGGGCTCCATCCGAGCAGACGCCTGGCCTTCTCGTGGTGGTAGACCTGGCCGGATGCGTCGCCGGTAATGTGGATGATCTCGTAGCCCGTGTGCTCAAGGAGCAGCGCCGCGGTGAAGGCGCGGGCCAGGTCCGGGGCGCTGGTCCGGAAGTTTGGCCGGTCCGGATCGTAGGACCGGCGCCAGTCCGCCTCGGAGACAGGATGAAACAGCCGAAGGGAGATAATGGGCATCCCATGGGTGCGGTGAAAGAAGGCGCACACCTCCTCCCCTAGCCGCTTGGTGAACCCGTAGACGCTCTTCGGCTCCGGCGGAACGTCCTCGCGGTCCGTGACCCCGCTGCGGATGTCCAGATGGCCCTCGTAGACCGAGAGCGTGCTGATGTGCACCGCGCGGCGCACGCCGGTCTTCAGTCCAACCGCAAGCGCCAGGTGCAGCCCCTTCACGTTCACGTCGTAGGCAGCCGTCGGGTCCTCGATCTGTCTCGGCGCATCACCCTTACCCATAGGCATGTAGAGGAGCAGGTCCATGCCCCGTAAGGCCTCCGCGAGTGCCGCCGGGTCCGTTACATCTCCCTCCACGTACTCCGCCGAAGATCCCTCCGGCCACGGCCGCGGCGGCACGCGGTCGAAGATGCGGATCGAGAAGCCGCGCATCAGGGGCAATACAAGCGTGCCCACGTAGCCTGACCCACCCACCACCAGCAGCCTCAGCGCATCCGAACCCGGCATCGGTCCTCCGTCCTCCGTCTCCCGTCTCCAATGGCCGGTCCATAGTACCCGCACGCCAACGGTGATACAATGGCGTGGACCTAGGAAGCGGAGAATAACGGCGTGTGGGATAAAGGCAGACCACAAAGGCACGAAGGCACGATAATAGGACTCGTTGCTTTGTGTCTTGGTGCCTTCGTGGTCTTCTGCATTCCCGCGCTCGCGCAGGAGGAGCAGGTTCCCGGGCTGCGGCCCATGCCCGGGCTGCCGCCCAACGTCCGCGTACTGAAGGACCAGGCATACGCCCTCACCGGCGGATCGCGCAACGTGTTCGACCTCTACCTGCCCCGCGCCGACGAAGACCGCCCGCACTGGCCGCTGGTCATCTGGATCCACGGTGGCGGATTCGTTGGAGGGAGCAAGGACGTGCACCCGCCCTTTACCCCGCTGCTCACGCACGGCTTCGCGGTCGCGGCCATCCACTACCGGCTGGCGCACCAGGCCCCCTTTCCGGCGCAGATTGAGGACTGTAAGGCGGCCGTGCGGTGGCTCCGGCGCAACGCTGCCGCCTACCACCTGGATCCGGACCGCATCGGGGTCTGGGGCGCATCGGCGGGCGGGACGCTGGCCGCGCTATTGGGCACGGCCGGGGACAAGAAGGAGTGGGAGGCCGCGGGCGGAGGACCCGGTAACCCGCCCGTACCGAGCCGTGTACAGGCGGTGTGCGACTGGTTTGGCGCCACGGACTTCCTCATGATGGCGGAGGTGGAGCGGAACGATCCCACGGGCACCACGGCGCGCCTCCTGGGCGGCCCGCTTCCGCAGACGCGCGCGCTCGCGGTGGAGGCGAGCCCCTTCTCCCACGTCTCCGCCGATGCGCCGCCATTCCTGATCATGCACGGGGATAAGGACCCGCTCGTGCCGCTCAGCCAGAGCGAGGAGCTGCGGGACGCACTCCAGAGGGCCGGTGTGCCGGTCACCCTGGACGTGCTCCCCGGCGCCGGCCAGGGCGGGGATGCCTTCATGACGCCTGCCCGGCTGGACGAGATTCTGGCGTTCTTCGCCAGGTATCTTAAACGTTAGCCATGGAGATCAAGACGGTCATCGCGGACGGAGAGCAGTGGGAGCGGGTGTTCATGAACCTGATACCGCTTTACCTGCACGACATCTCCGAGTTTGAGCCTGCGCTCCCCAACGCCTACGGGGTACTGGAGCCGGAGAACGTCCGCACGCTGGAGGAGCAGGCGGAGGTCCACTGCGACTGGCTGGAGCAGCCCGGCATCCTCTATCCCTACCTCATTCTGGTGGACGGCCGCCCCGCCGGGTTCAACCTGGTCGCTGCGCGCTCGCAAGCGCCGCCCGGAGTGGACTACTGCGTCCGCGAGTTCTTCCTGCTGCATGCGTACCGGGGCAAGAGTATCGGTCAGCAGGCCGCCGCGCAGGTCTTCGAGCGGCTGCGGGGCCGGTGGCAGATAGACGTGCAGCCGCGCAATAAGAGCGCGCTTTGCTTCTGGCGCGGCACCCTGGAGGAGTACGCTCCCGGATGGTACCGGGAGTGCGAGGAGGAGACGCTCTTCGGCCTCCGCATTGTGTTCCGCTTCGACAACATCACGCGGGACGAGCTCAAGCCGCAGCCGGGGCTCATAGTCCGCGCGGGCGCCAACGGTGTGGCGACCATGACCCACGCCGAGCAGATCCTGTATGCCGTCTCCCTCCTGGCGGACGGCCAGGAGCTTGCCGCCTTCTCTCGCGAGGAGATCCGGCATCAGCTTGGGATCCCGCGCGAGGAGTGGAATGCCAGCTACAGCCCCACGTTCCAGGCGATGCGGGCCGACCACCCCGGCGGAGCGTCAAAGATCGGCGCCCGCTTTCACAACATCTTTCGCCGCGTCTCCCACGGCAGGTACGTCCTCACGGACTACGGACGCCAGCTCCTTCTCCCCACAAACCCGCACTCCCGCTAGGGCGGCAGGTGTGTTCCCCGCCGGATCAACGGCTCGGGCCAGGTAGCCGGAAGCTCCTCTTCCTCCAACGGTATGTCCCACGCCGTGGACCTCGGGCTGAAGTAGAGGAGGACCATTAGACGCGAATAAGCGGGAATAGCTGTAGGGGCCGGGCGCCGTCCCGGCCCGCTCCGGCTCTTTCTCCACACCGGATTTCGGGAACGAATCGGTAAAGGCTGTTTAGGGGCCGGGCGCCGTCCCGGCCCTTTTCTTTGCCTCCCCCATTTATCCGGAAGGCGCCAGGAGCGTGATGTAGACGATCTGGCCCAGGTGGTAGGCGCTGTGGCGGACCATCTGGTTGCAGAACCAGAGCCCGTCCAGCGGTCCCTCCACCGGAGTGCCGAGCGGCCACCAATCGTCGGCGCATACCCGCCGGAGGTCCTCCGTGCTCAGCCTCTCATAGGTGGTGTGGACCCGCTCCTCGGACTGGGCCAGGAGGTCCATCAGCTCGTCACGGCCGGGCGGGGGCGCTTCCCTGGGCGGGACCGTGCCCTCGGCCCCCACTTGCCGGCAGTAGCTCATGTTACCGCGAGCGAGGTGGTGGGCGATGGCGGCCGCACACCTTGCTTCCGGCCCCGGCTGCCACGCGAGCTGCTCGTCCGTCATCTCCCCCAAGACCTGCCGCAGCGTGTCATACGTCTCCGCGAACTGCTTCCACACCGGCTCCAGCTCGTCGATCACGTCCTGTCCCCCTTCTGGGATGTTATCCCAGCGGTTCGACGGCATGGCCGGTTGTGCCTGCAGAGAGACCACACAGCGAGGCGGCCGGGCCTGTGCACACAGGCCCGGCCGCTCTTCTACTGACTACTGACTACTTCTCCCTAAGCTGCCAGCCGAGAAGCCTCCTCCGTGGGCTGGGAGACGTCCCTCACCACGTTGCCGGTCTGCTCCTCCGGCGCGGTCTGGGCGATGTCCGCCTGGGACACCACGCCGATGAGCCGGTTGCTGCCGTCCACCACCATGATTCGGCGAATCATGTTCTGCCGCATCATCTTCGCGCACTGTTCCACGCCGTCATTCGCGTAGACGGTCTGTACGCCCGTAGTCCAGCAGTCCCTGGCCACGCACTGCAGGGGATTGCGCCCCTCCGCCACCAGGCGACACACAATGTCCCGGTCGGTCACGACGCCGGCCAGCCTCTTGTCCTGGAAGCTATCCACCACAGGGATGATCCCCGTGTCGTTGTCCACCATCATGCGCGCCACATCGCGCACGTTGGTCTCCGGCACGCAGCAGGCCGGGTTCTTCGTCATGATCTCGCCGACGCTGGATACCATCGTTTTGTCCCTTTCATTGCCCGTCCAGCCGGTCCGGCGCCACTCATCCGCGCGCCGCTCGATGTCCACGGCCCCGTTGCGGGCCATGACGTCGGCAACCCGCTGGACATCCTCATCGCGCTCAGCCCGGTACACGAGGACGGTGCCGCCGCGCCGAACGCCTTCCGCGTAGACCCGGGCCTGCTCATCCGGCACGCCCAGATCCACAAGCGCGCCCAGGAGGCCGCCTACCGCCAGTCCCGCGCCCAGGCCTGCGAGCGTAGTGATAATGGGGCCGGCGGCCATCACGGGCCCGATGCCGGGAATGGCGAAGAGCCCCAACCCCACGGCCAGCCCGCTCAGGCCCCCGATGGCGGCGCCCGTTGTCGCGCCTACCTCGGTTCCGGAGGGGCCGGTGTCTGTCACATGTTCCACCACGGGTTTCTGATGGTCACCCATGGTCAGGATGCTGATATTCTCCTGCGGAAACCCGGCGCGAGACAGATCCTGAATGGCCTGCTGCGCCTGCTCCCGCGTATCAAACAACCCCGCTACGGTTTTCATGGTCGTTCTCCACTAAGCCGCCGCCTGCTTGGCGTAGGTCTGGGGACACTGGTCGAACTGCTGCTTGCACTCCTTGCAGCAGAAAACATAACTCTGCGCCTGGAAGCGGCTGATGCCGGCCGGCTGCGCGGGATCGACTTCCTTCCCGCATACCGCACACTGTTCCATGGTTTCCTCCTTACCCGAGGGTAGCTGACGGGTACTCCCTCCTGAAGCGACGCAAAACGCCCGCCGGCCGGGGCGGATCCAGCCGGCGGGCGCACCATTGAGGCGCTACCGCCTAGTAGTGGCGATGGCGGTAAGAGCGGTGGTAGTAGCGCTCCCGGCGATGCCGCGAGTTGACGCTATCCTGGTACCGCTTGTACGCGTAGGCGGTGCCGGCCAGGCCCAGAAAGGCAGGGACCTTGCTGCCGCCGCGGGTAAACAGATAGCCGGTCAGGGCGCCCAGTCCGAGGGCGGTGTTCCTGCGGCCTTCCTCACTGGCGCGAGCCGCCACCGGCATAAGGGTCGCGCCGCCCATAACGAGGGCGGCCATCGCCCCCGCGAATATCCGAGATTTGCGTATCATCGTCTTTTCCTCCGTCTTCAGACCGGCTGTGCCGGAGTTACTATAAGACGACGGACCCGATGGTTGGGTTCGTTTCCAGAGACGGAGGACGGAAGACGGGCGACGGGCGGAATCCGGATCGGTCCTCCGTCCTCCGTCCCCCGTCACAGCAAAAAGGGCAGGCGATTTGCCTGCCCTCTCAGTATCACCGGAAGTCCGGCGGCGCTATGTCCCGCTCCGCTCCTGCGCGGGGATCCGGTCCATTGGCACCAACCGCACGCGGCGCTGGCCGGGATGGCGCATCTCCATCGCGGCGCGGACGCCGATGAGCGGACTGCGGCGCATGGCCGACGTGCGGCCCCCATCAGCCGGCCGCCGCTCCTCCTCCCGGATCCACGCTTCCAGCTCGACCTCGTCAACGACCATTCTTGCAGGATCTCCTTTCGACTCTGGCCGGCGAGACAGCCGGCCCCGGCAGTTACTCGGTCCACAGATGGTAAAGGATGATGGCCTTGCGTGGCCGGCCTTCCGCCGTCCTTTCCAGAGACCCCGGGCGCCCTCCGGGGCGCCTTTCACGTGATCAGACGTAGCTCGCCCGCCCGCGGTTACGTGAAGTTTCTCACAATGTCCCGGCGGGCCCGTAAACATACCTGTTCCCCATTGTCGGCAGCTTCATGCCAGAATCGCAATTTGATGGAAGCGGTCCCCGCGGCCGTGAGAGCGTAGAGAGGAATACCATGCCGCATGCAGCGCATCTCCCGCGACGGCGCGGGTTAAGCCCATAGCTTGACGTCCATCGACAACAGGAGTATGATTGTCCACCGTTGCTATCGTGACGCCATACACGTTTCTGCTGCAGTGTGCCCACAACCGCCAGGAAGCGGGAAACAAGCGACACCCTGCCTCTCACGCTCCACTTTTGACCGGCCTCCCTGCCGAGGTGCCTACTTCCGGAGAACAAGCGTCGCCCTTAACCGGCATGCCGCCTGCTCCTCCCATCCCTATCGCTTCCTGACCCTGGCTTCGCGTCGGTGGCTCGACCCGGAGGGCAGAATGAGCGCATTGTGCCGCATTGAGTTGCTGGGCTGACTTCGCCTCCTTCAGGCCGGTACCTGCGTCACGCGGTTCCGTACCCAGAAGACTGCCGCCCTCCTTGGGTATCTGGCCTACTACCATGAGCGCATCCATCCTAGGGAAGTGCTCATCGAGCTGCTGTGGCCCGAGCGTGAGCCGGAGGCAAGCCGCCACAGCCTCAGCATGGCCCTCTCCTCGCTTCGTCCGCACCTAGAGCCCGCCGGAATTGTGCCCGACGGCAGCGTCCTCCGTGCGGATCGCCACTCCGTCGCCCTCAACCCGTCGACTGTAACTACGGACGTAGCAGAGTTCGAATTCCTTCTCGCCGAACATGATAGATTCCCGGCGTCGGATTTCGTACTTCAGACCTCGGACCGCCGTCCGCCTGCCGGCTGCGGACTGCCGATTGCGGACTGTCTGTCTCGCGCTCTGGGGCTCTACCAGGGAGAGCTGCTGCCGGGCTTCAATGAAGAGTGGATCCTCCCGGAACAGCAGCGGTTGGACGAGCTGCATTATCAGGCGCTCCAGCGGCTGAGCGCAAACTTGGAAGACAGTGGCAACGTAAGCGGGGCGCTCCAGGTCGCCCTCCGTGGCGTCGGCGCAAATCGCCTGCGCGAAGAGGCACATCGAGAGGTGATCCGCCTCTACAGCGCGTCCGGCCAGGAGGACGCGGCGCTGCGCCAGGGACGGGAGCTGGAGCGGATGCGCAAGGAGGAGCTCGGGGTGGTCTCCCGCTCGGAGACGCGCGCCACGGTTCACGCGCCCGCCGCTAAAGCACTTGGGGACTCGCGTGACGGGCCGAGCGTCGCCGTTTCCATGGTGGAGGGGCTTAGCTGCGCCTCGATTCCGCGCCGGAGAATGGAGCCACTAGACCCGGTGGGGGGCGCCGTCCCCCTGGTCTCACCCTTCTACGTGCTCCGCCCCACGGATGCCGAGTTCGGCGCGGCCATAGCCCGCAGGGACAGCACCATCCTCGTTAAGGGCCCCCGGCAGGTAGGCAAGACATCGCTCCTCGCACGGGGCCTTCAGCAGGCGCGGGGCGCCGGGTGTCGCGTAGCGCTCTCTCACCTCCAGATCCTCAATGCCGAGCATCTTCAGTCTGCGGACGCGCTCCTGCTGGCGCTCGCCGAGATGCTCGCGGACCAGCTTGAGCTGGATACGTCGCCACGCCAGTTCTGGGATCCGCATCGCGGGCCCAGTCCCAACTTCCGCCGCTACTTGCGGCGCGAGGTGCTGGCGAAGAGCGCCGCCCCGCTGGTCTGGGGATTGGACGAGGTGGATCGGCTATTCACCTGCGACTTTGGCAGCGAGGTTTTCGGGCTCTTCCGCTCCTGGCACGATGAGCGGGCGCTGGACCCGGATGGCCCCTGGGGCGCGCTGACCCTTGCCATGGCCTACTCCACGGAAGCACACCTGTTCATCACCGACCTCAATCAGTCGCCCTTCAACGTAGGCACACGGCTGGCGCTCCATGACTTTGTACTCGAACAGGTGGAGGACCTCAATCTGCGTTATGGCTCGCCCATACCGGGCCGTGCCGACCTAACTCGCTTCTATGGCCTGGTGGGCGGGCAGCCCTACCTGGTGTGCGCGGGCCTCCGTGAGATGGCCGCTCACGGTGTGACCGTTTCGGAGGTAGAAACCCGAGCCCTCAGGGATGACTGGATCTTTGGTGAGCACCTGCGGCGCATAGCGGCGCTGTTGGAGAGGGACAAAGACATGGCCGAGGCAGCGCGCGCCGTGCTGCACGGCAGGCCATGCCTCACGCGCGAGAGCTTTCATCGCCTCCGCAGCGCCGGCGTACTGGCCGGTGAATCGGCCGCGGAGGCCCGCTTCCGATGCCCGCTGTACGCCACCTATCTTACACAGTGCTTGACGCCATAGACTCTGCCTGTGAGAGTCCCGTGAGACCTGCTGAGCGCGCCATCTGTGACAGTGCCGTGATAGCGCATCCCCATACTGCCCCCGTTCGCCCGGCTTCGACTATCGGGAGCCGGACGCCCCGGATGGGGCAGGAGGGCTGTGGGCGCGATGTGGATACAGCGATGGCTGGTGATAGGGAGGGCCGCGATACTGGTAGCCGCGCTCGGCGGAGGTATCGGCGTACGACTGCGCCGCCCGGGCGCCACCCCACCGCTCCGTGTGGGGCGGTATTCGGCGGATCAGGTGTTTGAAAGAACGGCTCAGCTCGCGCGGGCCATGGCAGGACCGGGCGAAATGACGTTTCACGACGACGGCACTCGGGGCGTGTACAACCACGACGGCAGATGGATGCGCGTGTGGTGCACTCAGGTAACTGTGGCGGGCGGCCGTGAGACGATCTATGCCTTCTGGGATGCCGATTCCGGAGACCTGTGGTACGTGTCGAACACCACCCCCTGGGTACGCCCCGGGCGCACAGACCTCAGCGGCCTCGCGATACAGCGCGCAGCCCAACACTGGCTGGGGACGCTTGGGCTCACGGACGATGGATCACGGTGGCAGCTCGCGGTGACGCCGCAGAAACTCGGCGATGTCGTGCTTGTAGCCTGCAGCACCTCCGGCCGCAAGGCGGATATTGCCCTGGAGCGGGCGACAGGGGGCTTACGTACCGCCTTGGTATGGCGTACCCGCAGTTTGCAAACGGACCGCTCCGGCCGATAAGATCGCCGCCAAGCATGAGCAATACGAACGATTTCTACGTCACCGGCGGCAGCCTTCGTCCGGATACGCCTTCCTACGTCCGCCGTCGCGCGGACGACGAGCTCTACGAGGGTCTGCGCGCGGGCGAATTCTGCTACGTCCTTACCTCGCGGCAGATGGGCAAGAGCTCCCTCATGGTCCGCACCGCTCTGCGGCTGCGCGCCGACGGTGACCGGGCGGCCGTAATCGCGTTCACTTCGGTCGGGCAGAACCTGGCAGCCGAGCAATGGTACTACGGCCTGCTGGACCTGCTGGGCGAGCAGCTTGGTCTGGAAGAGGCCCTGGACCGCTTTTGGGAGGAGCACCATCGCATTGGCCCGCTCCAGCGCTTCATGGCCGCCCTGCGGGAAGTAGCTCTCGCAGAGGAGACGACGGAGGACGGAAGACGGAGGACGGCCCAAGGACGGATTCCGGATTCATCCGTCCTCCGTCCTCCGTCTTCCGTCCACCGCCTCGTCATCTTCATGGACGAGATCGACGTGGTGCGGGGGCTGCCGTTCGCCACCGACGAGCTGTTCGCGGCCATTCGGGAATGCTACAACCGCCGCGCCGAAGATCCTGCCTTTGAGCGGCTCACCTTCTGCCTCATGGGGGTTGCCGCCCCCACGGATCTCATCCGCGACACCCGGCTCACCCCCTTCAACATCGGCAGGCGGATCGAGCTTGACGATTTCACCGAGGAGGAGGCGGCGCCTCTTGCGCGAGGGCTGGAGGGGTCGGAGCGCCATGGGTGCGCATCCAGACTCCTCGCCCGCGTGCTCTACTGGACGGGCGGCCACCCGTATCTCACCCAGCGCCTCTGCCTGGCCGTTTCGGAGGATTCGGGCGTGAACACGAAGCAGGGTGTCGACCGCCTGGTGCAAGGGCTGTTCCTTTCACACCGCGCGAGCGAGCGCGACGACAATCTCCTCTTCATCCGCGAGCGGATCCTGCATTCAGAGGTGGATCTCGCCAGCTTGCTAGACGTCTACCTCCGGGTACGGACCGGCAAGCGCGTGCGCGACGACGACACCAATGCGCTCGTGGGCGTCCTGCGGCTCTCGGGGATCGTGCGCGTACGGCATGGCGTGCTGCGCGTGCGCAACCGGATCTACGAACGGGTCTTCAGCCCTCAGTGGGTCCAGACGCACATGCCGGACGCGGAGACCCGGCGGCAGCGCACGGCCTATCGTCGAGGCATCGCGCGGGCAAGCGGGGTATACGGCGCGCTGCTGGCCGTGATGCTGGGACTTACATGGTATGCATTGCTTCAAAAGCGCGCGTCGGACTCGAACGCAACCCTGGCCAACCGGGCCGAGCAGTCCGCGCGGGCGCAGGCGGCCGCGCTGCGCCGCCAGAGCTACGTCGCCGACATGAGCCTTATCCAGCGCGATTGGGACGACGGCCGGTACGTCGACGTGCAGAACCTTTTGAAGGAGACGGAGAGTTACGAGGGCTGCGGTTTTGAATGGGGATATTGGAACCATGTTATGCCCAGGGAGCGAGTCTCGTTGCATCCCGCGGGGGTTCCATCGGCTACTATCTCGAGCGATGGGCGATTCACGGTAACTTCCGAAGGGGCCGGGGCGGTGAAGCTTTGGGACCTGAAGACCGGCCGCGAGGTCCTCTCCGTGAAGCTGCCAGGCGCCTCACTCGACGCTGTTGCCTTATCTGCGGACGGGCGGCGCATTCTCGCCGGCGATCGTCGGAATGTCAACCTCTGGGACGCGAGAGATGGCCGGCTCCTGCGAATACTTAAGCCCAGCGACGGCTCCGCCCGCCATGTCAACGCCCTCGCAATATCCGCCGACCACCGGCGCGTCGCCGCATTGTACGGCGACAAGAGGGCGAGCATTTGGGACACGCGATCCGGCAAGGAGCTGCTCCATTTCCCCATAACCGGAGATGTCAGAGAGGGCGGCCTCTGGTCTGTGGCCCTCTCCGCGGATGGCCGCCGTCTGGTCACGCCGGGAATGGAGGCGCGCGTCTGGGACGCCGCCACCGGGAGGCTGATCCAGAGGTTTCGGGGCCATACGCCGGCCACCGGAGCGGCCTACACTATCTGGGCAGTCGCGTGCTCTGGTGACGGGAGCCGCGTGCTAACGGCGGGATCGGACGGGAAGGCGAAAGCATGGGACGCCCGGACCGGCCGTGAGCTGCGGACCCTTTCGGATCCGGACGCGGGTAGCTGCATGTCCGTCGCCCTGTCCGCCGACGGCCGCCGCATAGTGACCGGATATTCGAACGGAATCGCGCGGGTCTGGGACGCACAGACTGGGCGCGAACTGCAGAAACTAGTCGGGCCTCCCGTATCTGTCATATTCGCCTCCGTCTCAGCGGACGGTAAGCGCATTGTGACCGGGTCCTTTGGCGATAATGCGAACAGGGGATCGGTGAACGTCTGGGATGCCGAGGAGGACCGCCATTTCACCCTGTTGCACGCCAACGCCGGTAAGGTCGCGGCCATCGCCTACTCTCCCACGCCAGGAAGGCTTGTCGCCACCGCGCACTACGATCATACGGCCCGGATATGGGACTCCCGCACCGGACGGCAGCTCCGCGTCCTTCGCGGCCACACGAGCCAGATCCATTTCGTCGCCTTCTCACCGGATGGTGCACGCTTGGTGACGGCCGGCGAAGACGGGACGGCCAGAGTGTGGGAGGTACAGACCGGGCGCGAGATACTGCGACTGCTGGGTCATGCTGGACCGGTCTACTGCGCCGCCTATTCCCCGGATGGCAATTCGATTGCAACGTCCAGTCTCGACCATACGGCGAGGATCTGGGACGCGCGGACGGGGAGGGAGCGGCTCAGACTTCAGGGCGAGGCCAACGCGGAGATCTACTGGCTCGCCTGGTCCCCCGATGGTGTGCATATCGCCACGTCCGGAGTTCATCATGGTGTCCGCCTATGGGACGCCCGGACGGGCCGCGAGGCGCTTCGCGTGAGACCGCGGGAACCATCTCTCGGTATGCCCGACAATGCCTCTCAAGGCATGCCCGCCTTTTCTCCGGACGGAAGCCGCCTCATTACGGGTTATTACTATCCTCACTCCGGCACGGCCGGCGACGTCGCCGTTTGGGACGCGCGAACTGGACGTCGCATCCTTGTGCTGCACGGACACGCGAACAATCCAATCTACTTCGCCTTCTCCCCGGACCAGCGCCGTATCGCGACCGGCGGCAACGACAATGCGGTGAAAATCTGGGACGCCGACACCGGAGTGGAGCTGCTAACGCTTCGCGGCCACACCGGCGTCGTTCAAGGCCTGGCGTTCTCGCCGGATGGGCTTACTCTCGCTACCTGCAGTTGGGACGGCACCGCCCGCCTTTGGCGCGCAGACAGTCTAGCCGGTAAGAGCCTATAAAACGCGGCAGTTGTGCGATTTAAACAGGCATATGGGATCGATGGTGCGATATAGGCCACGTGGTTTCATCCGCACTCCCAGTGCATGACTCCCGCTCTACCTCAGGTCCTGTCATTCCTCCGCACGTTCGCCGCTTTCCTGTGACGGTGCTGTGATACTTCCCGCCGGTACTTGCTGTGAGAGTTCTGTGACACCCCGACGCTAAACTGAGCGCTGTGAGCTGCACGGGGACTTCCAGAAGGCCAAATCCATTCAGCGCGGATTCGAGCCCGCCGGCGCTTCGGGATGTATCGCCTTGAGACGCCGCGGGGGGCAATGTCCAAACTGGATTCGCCGCACCCTCAATGCTGTAAGAGTACTGTAAGGCATTTGGCGTACAGTGAACCTCACGGAACTGCGGCGGCCACTCGACGCCGGGCTCTGATTTGCCCGCTATCGTCCGTGCGGCTCAGCGCGAAAGCCGCGCACTGAGTTTTCTCTACTGGCGCGAGGAGACGCCGCCGAACGGCGCCCCAGAAAGGTACACGTGTCTAGCATGAAGCGCGTTACCCTGTTTGTCGGCTTCCTGATGCTCGCATTGGGTCTGTTCGGCCCATCCGCGCGAGCCCAGGAGCAGACCCTGTTCGTTGCCAACCAGGGCGGCAACACGATTCGGGAGTTCTCTCAACACGGAGAGGACCTAGGCAACTTCGCCACGACCGGATTGAGCGGGCCCACCGGCCTGGCCTTCGACCGTGCAGGCAACCTCTACGTCTCCAACGCCTTCGGCAACACGATCCGCAGGTTCTCTCCCGGCGGCGCGGACATGGGGAACTTCGCCACTGCCGGCCTGATTGTGCCCCGTGGCCTTGCCTTCGACCAGGATGGCAACCTCTACGTTGCCAACAACAACAACCGCGTGCTCATCTTCTCTCCGACCGGAGCTTCACTCGGCTTCTTCACCTCGCCGGGCCTGAGCGTGCCCCGGGGCATTGCCTTCGATAGGCACGGCAACCTTTACGTTTCAAACGCTGGCACGGGCACTATCTGGGCGTTTTCGCCAGACGGAGCGGACCTGGGCGTCTTTGCCACCGGCTTGAGCGCGCCCGCTCTCATCGCGTTCGACAAGCATGGCGACCTCTACGTGACGAACATGGCCGTCAACACGGTCCGCAAGTATGCGCGCAGCGGCGAGAACCTGGGGGATCTGTCTGCCGGGCTCAGCGGCCCCGCTGGTCTGGCCTTCGACAGGCGAGGCAACCTTTACGTGGCCAATCGGGGCAACAACACTATCCGTGTGTTCTCTCGGGACGGGGAAGACAGGGGTGTTCTCGCATCCACTGGCATGAACGCCCCCGTTGGCTTGGCCTTTAGCCCCGCGCGCGATGATGACGATGAAGGCGACAACTCCGAAGCAGGAGACGACCGCTAAGCCCGTCGCTGCGGAACGGGTGAGGAGGTTACGCGACAATGCCCAATGTCTGAATGACGCGGTCTTGAGTGGAGGGTCACAGAGTTCATCAGTCGGACTCCGATTGGCACCTATGGCGCCCAGCATGTTGATGGTGGGTTGATACTGGCGCCATATCATGGCTTATGTCACCCGCGCCGTGCGCTTGCGCGCTCCATGGCCGGCGATATGAGACGGCGGCCCGCCACCCATAGGAGGGAAAAGGAATGAAGGACATCCGCAAGTGGAGATTACGACCGGCCGTGTTCGCGGCGGTAGCTCTTTCGATGTTATCTGTGCTAATCCTGCGGCCGGCGGCGGCACGGACCGTCACGTTCTCCGGCAGCACGTGGACCGTCAGGAATGGGTTCGGGGGACCAGGTCCCAATTTGTTCTCTGACGACCCGGAGAACGTATGGGTCGACGCCCAGGGACGCCTCCACCTGGCGATCACCTACCGGGGCGGCATCTGGTATTGCGCGGAAGTCATCTCCACGCAAACGGTCGGTTATGGGGGCTACGGATGGGTGCTGGACAGCCGGGTGGATAACCTCGACCTCAACGCCGTGCTGGGACTCTTCACCTATGGCAGCGACGCGAACGAAGTTGACATCGAATTCTCCCGCTTTGGGGGCGCGACCGCGACCAACGCGCAGTACGTGGTGCAGCCGGCCGGTTACGACCAGCTCTGGCGCTGGAATATGATCGATGCGGTTCCATCGGCTCACGGCTTCGTGTGGTCACCCTATAGTCCGTCCCAACCCGAGAACGTCGAGTTCGCCAGCTTCAGCTCCAGCGCTGTGCTTCAAGACCACCGCCTTACGGAGCCGTTACCACCCCTGGCGGGCCAGCAGGCGCACATGAACCTGTGGCTGTACGGGGGAATGCCGCCGAGCGGTCCCCAGGAAGTTATCATCAGTTCGTTTGGATATAGGCCGCTCTAAGAATGAAAAGATGCCGTCTCATAAATCCGGCTCCGCAGTCGGCGAAGGCCGACTTCGTGCTCTACGTAGGCGCGGTTTATGGTCTTTGCGGAAATGGCGCCGCTACATCCCGTGTCGGCGGAGGCCGACACGAGGCCGCAGGCCACCCAGCGCCGGACCTTGGTCCGTGCGCACGTGCCGTTGCGGCTCTTATTCGTCAATAGCCATCAACCGCCGGCTTGCTTGACGGATCAGGAGGTGATGTGAATATGCTCGAAGTGTGACCGAGCCGGACTGGTCTAGGGAGGTTCGCGATCCCACTACAGATCCGCCCCTGGAGCGAACGCAGAGATTCGGATCTCGCTTGGCGCGTTCGTTCCAGGTGGTGAGGAGGAACAGTCGCATGGATAGAAGAGACTTTCTCAAGAAGTTGGCAGTCGGATCCATCGCGTCGGCGGCCATTTTGGGAGCATTGGAAACGCCTGCGAAAGCGGACGAGTCGGGAATTACCTTCATATTCGCAGCCGTGAGCTACCGGACGACGAATCCTGCCGGCGAGGTCATCGTCCTCAATGGGGCGGGGTCCGCAAACGGTGACGGAGCGCACGGAGGTGGCTGCTACAACATCGTGAACACAGGGTCGCCTGGACTGCCAAAGCCGCTGAAGGAGTTCGGGGAGTGGACGGTCACAGAGCTCATCAGTTGGACTCCCATTGGCACATACGGTGCGAACATGGCTGGAACCCTCCTGATGGCCGTCCAGTTGTCTCCTGCGGGAGGCGCGCCGTACGACGGGACCCTCGAGGTAGTCTGCAACATTCCCTTCGTGCCGTTCCTTACTGGTAAGCCCGAGGGATTCACACTTACCACACCCAACGGGACGTATAAGCCCGGCGCTGCTGTAGGGCAACCCCAGGCGGGCATAACTCTGTTCTGCGGGAGCGGCGCGGATTGACAGCGCCTTCGCCAGTCATCGAACCGCTCTTGTCTAGCAAGGAGGGGGCGGCTACCCCCTCCTTGGAAATCTCGCTCCCCATTTTTAGCCGCCGGCTCTCTTTCGAAACTGCTCGCACAGACCGTTTGCCGCTCCACAGGAAAGGACGAGGTTGCACAATGAGATCCGCTCGCATCTTCATCGCACTTTTCATCAGCATGTGTCTTGGATGCTGTTGCATCCCCGCACATGCGCAGAGCCACAACGCAAGCGGGGACGGGACCTACTTTGTGGGGCCGGGCATACGCTCCGAGTTCCAGTTCAACGAGTCCCAGGTTCAGTGCAAAGTCGGTCATACCGTTCTGCCCGGCGGGATTGACTTTCAGATGTTCATGTACAGCACCGCCATTGATTCGGTCAGCATCGACAGTACAGCGCAAACCGCGGTTATCACGGGCACAATGGTCTCGACTGTCAATCTGCGCTTCCCAGGCGGCGCCGCAGTCACGCTAACGGAGACCGTCCCAATTCTTGCGTATGCGGAAGACAACGGCACGACAGGCGCGGGCCCAGATTACTTCGCGCTGACGGTGATCTATAGGGACACACCTGGCTTCGACCAGTTCGACCTCTTCGGCAGTCCGGCGACGTTCGCCGGCGTTCTTGATACGGGCAATATCGAAATCCGTTAAGCGGTGGCGTGAGCCAAGTAAGCCTGAGGGGAGGGGGTACGGACTATGTACAAGCGATCCAGCCACTCAATCCGGTCACCGACTCTATCACGGTCTGCTTGCGAGGCGTCGTAGTCCCCTGATCGGACTACGGGTTTTCACTCTCATCCCTATGAGGAGGCACCATGGAACGCTTCACTGTACTCCCGCCGGGCGGGCGTTGTCTCATCGTCTCCCGGCGTCAGCTCATCGCTTCTGCCGCGGGAGCGGCCCTTGCACTGGGGCTCCCGGCATCTACCCGGGCGGCGCGTTGGGACTCGGATAAAACCCCGAAACCCATACCCGGTGGCGTCACACCCTTCGGAGTTCCCGTTCACCACTATCCGCCGGTACCGGGGGCGCCGCTTAGCAAGATCAACGACCCGTCCTCCATCTTCGATTTCGATGGCTTTGTGGGCTTCACCCGCATAATCGGACAGGGGGTCGGGACGGACACGACCACGGGCGCCACAACGGTTCTGAACTTTCAGGCTGATCAGGGCTTCATGAAAGGCAAGTACATCGCGGAGGACGGGAGGCTCCGGCATGGAACCTTTGGGTTCTTCTGACTGGACCTATTCGCCGGTCCAGTTGGACACGGACAAATCCACGATTACAACGTGCACGTAGCCCCGAACGGCTTGTTCTGGACGATGGAGGTCCACCCGAGCGCGGTCGAGGTCGACCTGGAGGACGCAACCGCCTCCTTTGACTTCGAGGGGGAGATCTTCGATGACCACGACCTTAAGAGCTCCCTCACTCGCAACTACCCGCCAGGGTACCCGCGGACTGCGACTGTGGAATTCCATTTGAAGTGGGAGGGAGTGCTCGACCGGGGAATGGTGACCAACACATCGGAGGGCTTCACCGGCGAGTATATCCAGGATGTCGCCACGATAAAGTGGTCGTCCGAGCAGGATGGTTTCCGCTTCGAGTCGGAAGATCCAAACCCCGCGCGTAATGTCGCGTCGGTGATCGGACGCGAACGCAATGGGGTCTTCGCGCAATCAGGGGATGACGACGATTGATGGATTGGGTGAACTTTGCCGCATAGAGTTGGTGGGCGGTCTTCGCCTCCTTCAGGCCGGAAGCTGGATTGCTCGCTTCCGCACCGAGAAGACCGCCTCCCTTCTACCATGAGCGCGTTCACCCAAGGGAGGTCCCCATCGATCTGTTGTCGCCCGGACGCGTGCGTGGGGCAAGAAAAACGTGCATGATTTGACAGTTATGTGATACTCCGCCGGTAACATGGTACTCAGCAACCAGGAGAAGGAGTCCGTGTGACCGAGCTAATGCGAATAGATATGTTGGGCGGAATGCGCGTCCGGCAAGGAGAGCGGACCATAACGCGGTTTCGCACCCATAAAACGGGCGCGCTGCTCGCCTATCTCGCCTACCACCGCAACCGGAGCGCCGCACGCGACACCCTGATCGAGATCCTGTGGCCGGATACCGACTCCGGCGCCGCGCGGCACAGTCTGAGCCAGGCGCTTTCCTCTCTGCGGAACCAGCTTGAGCCTCCCGGTACACCCTCCGGCTCCATTCTTGTGGCTGACCGCTTCTCCATAGAGCTGAATCCGACCTCCTTCACCACAGACATCGCCGGATTCGAACGGGACCTGCGGAGCGCGGCCAGCGCCAAACAGCCAGACGCCCGCACCGCAGCTCTCACTCGCGCCGTACATGCCTGGACAGGCCCTCTGCTGCCGGAGTATTACGAGGATTGGGTAGCAGCGGAGCGGCGGCGTCTGGACGAACGGTTCCAGCGCGCCATATATCAGCTTGCCCATGCGCTGGAACAGGCTGGAGAACCGGATCGCGGGGCCGAAGAGCTGCGTTTTGCGCTTCTGATCGACCCGCTGCGGGAAGATGCGCACCGGGAGATCATGCGCCTGCTGCTCAAGGCGGGGCAGCCCGCTGCGGCCCTCCGGCAATTCCAGGAGCTCGAGCGCGTCCTTGCGGACCAGCTAGGCGATCAGCCAGACCGGGAGACGAGACAGCTCGCCCGGAAGGCGGAGGAGCAGCGAGCCTCCCAGATCTCCGTCCCACCGGCTCGCCTGATTCACCCGAAGCGCCGGGAGAATCACCCGCACGATCTGCCGCTGCGATCCGGGACGTGGACATTCCTGGCGACGGACATTGAGGGCTCAACCGCCCAGTGGGAGGCGGCCGGAGAGGCGTTTCCGGGCGCGCTGTCGTTGCACCACGCCATCCTGCGCGGGGAGTTCCGGCGTTGGGGCGGCTGCGAGCTCAAGGAAGCCGGCGACTCCTTCCTGGTGGCTTTCGCGAGCGCAAGCGATGCGCTTGGATGTGCCGTTGCGAGCCAGCGTGTCCTGGCCGCGCAGCCGTGGCCGGCGCCGGTCGGCGAGATAAGGGTCCGCATGGCTCTGCACACGGGTGACGTGGACCTGGAAGGAGCGGAGCTGCAAGGGTTCTCCCTCCATATCATCGCGCGCATTCTGGATGCCGGCCATGGCGGACAGATACTCTGCTCGCAGGCGACGGCCGGGCTGCTGCGCCGCGATACCGAACCGGGGCTAGAGCTGCGCGACCTCGGGGCGTTCCGGCTGCGAGATGTGGACCTGCCGGAGCGCCTGTTCCAGGTTGAGTACCCAGATATGCCGCAGCTCCAGTTCGCCCCGCTTGCCGCGGAGCCCGTGCGCAAGACCAGTCTTCCTCTCCAGTTCACCCGCTTCTTCGGGAGAGAACAGGAGATTGAGCGCCTGAAGGCTATGCTGCTCGGAGGCGAGGCCAGGCTGATCACACTGGTTGGGCCGGGCGGCACGGGGAAAACGCGTCTGGCGCTCCAGGTGGCGGGACGGTTGGCGGAGCCGCTCGCCGGGGCGGTCTGGTTCGTGCCTCTGGTGGATGTGCACGATGCCGCGCAGATCGCGGGAAATATCGCGCATACATTGGGCCTGCCGCGCTCGGAATCGGTCAGTCCGCTTGATCAAGTAGTGGTGGCGTTACGGTCGCAGCCTTCTCTGCTGGTACTCGACAACCTCGAACATCTCGTGCAAGAAGGAGCTTCGGTCGTACAGTCGTTGCTGGAGCAGGCGCCCACGCTGGCCGTGCTGGCCACATCGCGGCAGGCTCTCGGCCTGCCCGGCGAGCGAGAGTTCAACGTGCCTCCGCTCCCCACGCCCAACGGCCAGCACGTCCCGGACCGCCTGGGCCTGTTCGAGAGTGTCCGGTTGTTCGTAGACCGCGCGCAGGCGGTCAAGCCCGACTTCCAGGTTACCAACAACAACGCCGCCGCCGTCGCGGAGCTCTGTGACCGGCTGGAGGGAATCCCTCTCGCCATAGAACTGGCCGCTGCCCGCGCCCAGGTGCTAACGCCCCACCAGATGCTGGCATATCTCCAGAATCGCTTCGAGTTCCTGGTTACCCGGAAGCGAGGCATCGCGGAACGGCAGCGTACGCTGAAGGCCACCGTGGATTGGAGCTATCGGCTTCTGCCGCCGGACCTCCAGCGGTTCTTCGCAAAGCTGTCGATCTTTGCGGGCGGATGGACCGAAGAGGCCGCGGAGGCGGTATGTGCTGAACCGCTGGCGCTCGACTGTCTCGCCCAGCTTCGGGAGTGTTCGCTGGTGCTGACCGATGACACGCGCTCAACCATTCGCTTCCGGATGCTCGACTCGCTTCGTGAGTACGCGGCCGGCGAGCTGACGCCGGAGGAACGCTCCGACGCGGAGCGCCGTCACGCGGAGTACTTTCTCACCCTGGCCGAGAGCGGGGAATCTGCCTTCCACGGGCCGGATCCCGCCGCCTGGCTGGAGCGGTTGGATACAGATCAGGCGAATCTGCGAGCCGCGTTGGAGTGGGCTGCTTCCGATTCGGGCAGCGTCGACGTGGGATTACGGCTGGCCGGCGCGTTATGGAGGTTCTGGGTCATTCGCGGTTACGCGCCCGGAGTCCGCCAGGCCGTCAACGCGCTGCTGCCGCGCTCGGAAGCGGCTCCGGCAGGGGTGCGCGCAAACGCCCTGGCCGCCGCAGCGAATCTGGCGGACTATGAGGGTGATTGGTCCGCGGCTCGCGCTCTACTGGAAGAGTGCCTCGCCATTCGCATGAAGGTCGGTGATAAGGCAGGCGCTGCCGAAGCGCTGCTCCACCTCGGCCTGCTGGACTGGAGGGAATGTGACTATGATGGCCAACGCCGGCGTTACGAGCGCGCGCTGGACCTCTCCCGCGAAGCCGGCGACGTGCGCGGGATAGCTGGCGCTCTCGTCTGTCTGGGCGCACTGACCTCTCAGGAGCAAGACGCGACCGCATGTGTTGCCCACCTGGAAGAGGGACTCATGTTGTTCCGCGAAGCAGGCGACCGGAGGGGTATCGCCTCCGCGCTGGGCGCGGCGGGAGCGGCCGAGGCGGGCCGTGGGCAGTACCGACGGGCGCGCGTTTTTCAGGAGGAGTGGTTGAGCATAGCGCGGCACTTGGGCGACAGGCGGGAGATAGGAATCGCGCTCAACCACCTGGCCTTCACGGCACGCGACATGGCGGACTACGAAGTCGCGCGGCTTCTTCTTGAAGAAGCCGTGGAGCTATTTCGCGACACGGGAGACCGCGGCGCCGCTGCGGACGCTCTCGATAACCTATCAGGGGTCGCACGAGAACAGGCCGACTACCAGCGCGCGCGTTCGCTTGGTGAGGAGGTTATGGTGCTGGCTCGGGCAGCCGGCAAGAGGGCCGGAATCGCCTGGGCCATCTACTCTCAGGGACTCCTGGCTGCGCGCCAGGATGACCTCCCAACAGCGCGCGCTCTGCTGGCAGAGAGCCTTTCGGTATGGCGGGAGCAAGGGTACCCATGGGGCCTCTTCAACACGCTCCTCGCTCTGGCCAGCGTCGTCCGCAAACAGACACAGCTCTCTGACGCGCGCGACCTAGTTGCCGAAGGCCTCGCAATCTGGCGGGGCAGTCCGTCCAGATTGCCGGGCGTCCGGCTATTGGAGGAGCTGGCCGCCGTCGAGGCCACCGGAGGACATGCTGAGCACGCAGTGCTGCTGTTCGGCGTGGCTGCCGCTCAGCGGGCCGCCATGGGGACGCCCATACCGCCTCTGGACGTTGAGGAACTCCAACGGAGCCTGGATTCTTGCCGCACGCGGCTCGGTGACCAAGCCTTCGCGAAACGGTACAACGAAGGCGCGTCGATGACCCTCGAACAGGCGGTGGAGCTGGCAGGCCGCGAGCTGGCGGATTAGAGCCGTGCCTGATTCGGGTATGTAGGCGTTGCCAATTCGAGCGGAGCGGAGTCAGAAGTTGGTGACTCCGCTCCGCTTTGTGTGGGAAGATAGAAGAGGTACCAACAATGCAGATCTGTAGTCGGCGGAGGAGGGTTCCCAGGCCCCGCCACTGGTCCGAGGGGCTTGGGACTTTGCGCTTTGCGTAGCCCGCGACTTATGCTCTTTGCGGAAAGGTTGCCGCTACATCGCGTGTCGGCGGAGGCCGACACTAGGCCGAAGGCGGGTGAGCCGCGCCTTGGCCGCGATAGCGGACAGCGGCGAGGGCCGGGCCCTGGGC
>CAYNFH010000015.1:0-22524 GCA_964396385.1 uncultured Chthonomonadaceae bacterium
AACCGGGTGAACCTCAACGACCCGGCAGTGACTCTCGCCCTGCTAAAACTCAACGCGGTGGTTGGCGTGACTGGATTCTTCAACCCGGATGGCAGCCTGAAGTCCATGGGCATCCAGTGCGCTATCTGCCACTCCACGGTGGACAACTCCCTGGCGTTCGGTATCGGCCAGCGGCTGGACGGATGGGCCAACCGTGACCTCAACGTGGGGGCCATCATCGCCTCCGCCCCGGACCTCACCGTGGTGGTCAACCTGCTGAAAACCACCGATCCGACCATGACGGACGCCAAGGCGCGGAGCCTGTTCAACAGTTGGGGCCCGGGCAAGTTCGACGCCGAGCTGTTCCTGGACGGCAAGCAGACCAACCCCACCACCGGGATGTCCGCCGCAACGCTGATTCCCAACGCCTTCGGTCTGGCCGGCTTCAATCAGCACACCTGGACCGGCGGCTGGGGCAGCGTCCCGTACTGGAACGCGCTGGTGGCCGCCCTGGAGATGCACGGCGTGGGAACGTTCTTCGACACCCGCCTGGACAACTCCAGCCAGTTCCCCATCGCCGCCGCAAATGGATTTGGCCATCTCCAGGTCAGCCCGGATAGCGACCGAATCGCCAGCAAGCTTCCCGCGCTCCAGTTCTACCAGCTCGCCATTCCGTCGCCCAAACCCACCGCGGGCGTGGACTTCGACTTCGCCGCGGCAAAGCGCGGAGACGACCTGTTCAGCGGCAAGGCCAAGTGCGGCAATTGCCACACGGATCCACTCTGGACGGAACCGGGCTGGAACGTGCACAAGCCGGACGACATCAAGATCGAGAGCTTCCAGGCGGATCGTGCGCCTGACCACAGCTACAAGACCATGAACCTGGCCGGCCTCTTTGTGCGGGAGGAAGGGCTGTTCATGAACCCGGCCAACAAGGGGAGGTTCTACCACGACGGCCGGTTCAAGACGCTCCTGGATGTAGTCAAGAGCTATAACACGCGCCTGAACCTGGGTCTCACGGATCAGGAGGAGAGTGACCTGGTGGAGTACCTCAAGTCCCTCTTCTCAGATGGCTCCGGCGTAGGCTAAGGCCACGGGAGGGAAACGATCATGGCGCGAATTGCGCGCAGCGGATCTGCCGCGCTGATATGCGCGGCGACCCTAGCACTGATGACGGCAAGAGCCTCTGGACAGGACATCTATGTGGCCTGGCAGAACCAGGCCACGTTCCAGGTGTCCATATGGCAATTCAGCAACGAAGGATCGAGCTTTACGCCTCATGACTACGGACCATTCGGCCCCTGGCAGCCGCGAGCGGCATCCAGAGACGCGTCCGGGGAAGGAGGATACCGACTGCTATGGGGTGACGGCGCCGGCAACTGGAGCCTCTGGAATGCCAAATCCGATGGCACGTTCACCTTCACCGACTATGGACCCTTCTCGCCGGACTGGCAGCCGCAGGGGATGGCAGCCTCGAACGGCTTCGTGTTCATCGTGTGGCAGAACCAGACCACCGGGCAGGTCTCCCTCTGGAAGAAGGCGGACGGGAGCCCGAGCTTTACTTTTCAGGACTACGGCCCGTTTGACGGCGGCAACTGGCAGGTGCACACTATCTCCGCCACGGACGCCAACCACGTCCACATCTTCTGGCAGCACCTGATCACCGGCCAGGCGTCCCTGTGGAGCGTTGACCTGACCAACAGCAGCAGCAACAACTTCACCTTCAAGGACTTCGGGCCATTTCCGGGCTGGCAGGTCCAGAGCATGGACGAGTTCGGCGGCACCCTCCGGGTAATGTGGGAGAACGACGACTTCAGTACCGGCACGGACAACGCAAAAATCTCCATCTGGAAGCTGGACGGCCAGGGCAACTTCCTGGCTTCGCCGCAGGACTTTGGCCCGTTCATGGGCTGGGCTGCGCTCAACCTGCAGACCGACGGGGACGGTTCGCTCGTGCTGTGGGAATCGAGTGATCAGTCAATGGCCTCTATCTGGCAGTTGAACGACAACGGCACGTTTACTCAGCAGACGTATGGCCCGTTTCCGGACTGGGCCGTGCTGGGCGCCGTGGACAACTGAGCCGCAACGCCCGGTTCTCTCCGGGTGCAGGTCGATAGACGCCCTATCGCCATGCGCCGACGCGTGAATCAGGGCCGCAGACCTGGAGCCTCGCGCTCCTTCCCTGCGGCCCTGATTCACGTTTAGCCCTTGCTCCGTGGAACTGCGGAGCTCCCGCTGCAAACGCCCGTCTAGACGTTGGTTTCTCCTTTCCTCCCACTTTTGTGCTATAGGGATGTATTTGCCTATGTGATCTTCCGCGAAAAGTCAGCAACTATTCAGGGTTTTGAGGCTGGCGGACGGTCTCTGCCGTAGGCGTACGGAGGAGGGGAATCGCCTGCCGATGAGGCCATTGACCTGGAACGAGCGGTTCTTGACAAGCACGCGCGGCCGGATTATCGAGCTCCTGCGGCAGCGCAGCTATACGGTGAATGAGCTGGCAGCCGCGCTTGGGCTGACGGACAATACGGTCCGCGCCCATTTAGCCACCTTGGAGCGGGATGGATATGTGCAGCAGACCGGGGTCCGTCCCGGCGTTCGGAGACCGCACCACGAGTTTGGGATCACGGTTGCCGCGGAACGGCTGTTCCTGGAGGCGTGCGAGCCGGTGCTGGACGGGCTGTTGACGGCACTGGAGAAGCGGCTTGCGGCCGAGCCACTGGATGAGATTGTCCACCAGGCGGGACAGGCCATGGCCTCCGAGTACACCAGCGCTCTGGCGGGTATGTCTCCCGCCGAGCGCTGGCGCGAGGCGGCGGCCGCTTTTGCCCGGTTGGGAACCCTCGTATCCACGGGAGCCGGCGCCGATGTGGCCTGGATGGAGGCCTCTCGGTGTCCGGTCGCCGAGATGGTGTCGCATCATACGGAGGTCTGCTCTCTCATGGAGGCGTTCTTGTCGGGTCTGGTGGGGCAGCCCGTACGGAACCGCTGCAATCGCGGCGTCGAGCCTAAGTGTCGCTTTGAGACGCCCGCACAGAAGGTAGCCGGGCCATAGACCTGGGCCGAGCCGGCAATAGCACCTCTGGTGGAAATATCACGAAAACTTCTTGACTATTTGGAACACGCATGCAGAGACCGCCGTCTTCCCTTGCGCGGGCTGTGTCATGTCTCGCCCGCGGAAGGAGTGAAGGCAATGGCTCTTCCGAACACGGCGGCTAACAACGCGTTTGCGGGCAGCGGCAGCACGGTCGCCACGCGGCCCGCGTACCAGGCCTACCAGATTCTGCACTGGGGCTTCACAGCCGCGCCCATCCTGGCCGGACTGGACAAGTTCTTTCACATCCTGGTGAACTGGGACCAGTACCTGGCGCCTATCGTCCCCAGCATCCTGCACATCAATGGGCATACATTCATGCTGGCGGTGGGCGTGATCGAAATAGTGGCGGGTCTGATCGTGGCGATGAAGCCCAAAGTCGGGGCGTGGATCGTATTCGCGTGGCTGTGGGGAATCATCATCAACCTGCTCCTGGCCCACGGATGGTACGACATCGCCCTCCGCGACTTCGGCCTCTCGCTGGGCGCTCTGGCCCTCGCGCGCCTGAGCATGGAGTACGATCAACCGGTCGACACCGCGATCAGCTAGTGATGACGTCGCCGCATCTGGCCGCCGGCCGCGGCCTCGCCGCAGGACTGGCGGCCACGCTGCTTCTGTCGGTACTCGCGCGCCTGCTGCCGGGCATGGAAAGCCAACCCGGCAAGCGGCCCCGCACACCGAAGCCTCCGCAGGACCCGTTCGATCCGGAGCAGGTTCGCGCGTGGCAGGAGCGGTCCTGGTCGCCGGCCGCTTCCCGGCCTGCCGAGCCTCCGCCTGAACGGCGTACGCACGCCGCCACCCCGGCGGGAGCGCTCGCGCAGCCGCAGGCGCCGGGTCCGGAAGGACTCGCGGAGCAGTTTGCCTTCAAAGTGGCGTCTGGCCTCTTCAATCGGGACATAACCCCGTACGTGGCGCCGGCAGGCAAAGCGGTGCACCTGACCTACGGCTCCGGCTGGGGCATGATGTATGGCATCCTCCGCTCCGCCGTGCGGCAGCCTTCATCGGTTATCGGTCCCCTGTACGGTCTCCTCGTATGGGCGATAGGGCCGGCGTCGCTGGTCCCTGCTATGAAGCTCATGGGCAGGCCCTCGGAAGAGCCGCCTCTCCGGACAGGCATGATCCTGGCGGGCCACCTGGCCTATGGGGCCGCTCTGGCAGAGACGTATCGGCGGCTGGCGAGCCGGCGCTAGGATGCTGGATCTGGCGGTGAATCCGGGCTTCGTCTTTGCTACCGGCATCGAGTGCAGTTATCCTACCGTCGCCGGCCGCAATGGCCGCAGCGTCCGCGTTGATGAGCTGGACCGGACATTCCACTATCAGCACTGGAAGCAGGATCTGGCCCTGGTGCGGGAGCTCGGCATTACCTACCTGCGCTACGGTTTGCCGGCCTACCGTGTGCACCGCGCCCCGGGCGAGTACGACTGGGAGTTTACGGACCAGGTGTTCGCGGAGATGGCGCGGCTCTCCCTGGTTCCCATTGTGGACCTCTGCCACTTCGGAGTTCCAGACTGGGCCGAGAGTTTTCAGAACCCGGACTGGCCGGAGCTGTTCAGCCACTATGCCGCCGCCTTTGCCGCCAGGTTCCCCTGGGTCCGCCTCTATACGCCGGTCAACGAGATCTACGTGTGCGCCAAGCTCTCGACGCTGGCCGGGATCTGGAATGAATGCAAAAAGAACGACGACCATGCCTTTGTAACGGCCGTTAAGCACATGTGCCGCGCGAACCTGCTGGCCATACGGGAGATCCTGCAGGCTCGCCCCGATGCTATCATCATCCAGAGCGAAAGCGCGGAGTTCTTTCATCTGGGCGCGGCCGATCCGGGCTGCCAGGAGCGTGTGCGATTCGAGAACGAGCGCCGGTTCCTCTCCTTTGACCTGCTCTTTTCCCACGCGCCGTCCGGAGAGATGCTGCTCTACCTGCTGGACAACGGCATGACTCGGGACGAGCTCCGCTGGTTCCAGACCCACGGGCTGGCGGACTACATGGTGATGGGGAACGATTTCTACGAGCGGAACGAGCAGATTGTCGGGGCCGGAGGGCAGATCATACCCGCCGGAGATGTGTTCGGCTGGTCCGTAATTACCCGGCAGTACTACGAGCGGTACCGGCGGCCCGTGATGCACACGGAGACCAACAACATTCAGAGCGCCACGGATCCGGTCCGCTGGCTCTGGAAGCAGTTCTTCAACGTGCGCAACCTGCGCGAGCAGGGCGTGCCGGTGCTGGGCTTCACCTGGTATTCGCTGCTGGACCAGGTGGACTGGGATAGCGGGCTAGCGCTGGACAGGGGCGTGGTCAACCCGGTCGGTCTGTACGATCTCAAGCGCCAACCCCAGCCGGTGGCGGAAGCGTACCGCGAGCTGATCCGGCACTTCTCGGGGGAGCCACTCCTGCCGAACAGCCATGCCCTCTCTCTGACTTCCACCGCAACGGCCCCTCCGTCGGTCCCCGCACGGCCCCGGCCTCCAGCTCCGCTCCCTCAGCACACGGTCGAAGGGAGAGGGCCGCTGCCTTCCCACGCCGTAGTCTCCATCGCCCGCACCACGGACAGGAATATCGGCGCGGCGGGTGTGGAGGCGCTGGTGCGTGAAGCGCTCGATAGGTTGGGCGGCATGTCACGATTTGTAGAGCCCGGCCAGCGCGTGCTCATCAAGCCCAACCTCACCATCTGGCGGACCGCGATGGACGGCGCGACTACCGATCCCAGGGTGGTGGCGGCGCTGGCACGCCTCGCCCGCGAAGCCGGTGCCGGGCTGGTACAGGTGGGAGAGTGCAGCTCCTGCGGCCAGGTGACCCGAGAGATTATGTCTATTACCGGGATGGAGAGTGCCGCCCGGAAGGCGGGAGCCGTGCCGGTGTACTTCGACGAGGTGGAACAGGTGGAGGTAGAGGTGCCGCGCGGTACCCTCATTCACCGCATCGCGGTGCCGCGCCCGCTGCTGGAGGCGGACGTAGTCATCTCCTGTCCCAAGCTCAAGACCCATTTCCTGGACCCGGTCACGGGCGCGCTGAAGCTATGGGTGGGCGCGGCCCGCCAGGACACCATGCACCGGCTGCATCGCGATCAGGTTCAGGCAACCGTGGCGGATCTGCTCACCGTCACTCTACCGGACCTGGCGGTGATGGATGCCATCGTCGCCGGCGAGGGCAATGGACCGGTGGCCGTTAAGGGGCGCTTCGTGGGCTGCGTGCTGGCCTCCACGGATCCGGTGGCACTCGACCGCGTTGCCGCGGATCTGGCTGGGTTCTCCCACTGTTCCATGTCCTTCTGCCAGGCGGCCGAGGAACAGGGTGTTGGGATTGGGGACAGGGGCCGGATCGACGTAGTCGGCGTACCTCTCGCTCAAGCGTCGGTCGCGCTGGAGCCGGAGCGCATGGACGGCTGGACCAGCACCTACCCCGTGCGGGTGATCGCCGGTGAAGGCGTAACCCTCCAGGGTACCTTGGGCCATTTCAAAGGTTTCGCGGACCTCTGGCAGATGGACCACGTCTGGGACCTGATCGTCGCGGCTCGCGGCAAGCCCACCTTCCTGATCGGCCGTGCGGAGGACCCGGATTATGAGCGCCACCTCCAGGAGGGCAAGTACTTTGTGCTGGATGACGTGGCGCTGGACAAGTACAAGAGGGACCCACGGGTGGTCTTCATACCCGGCAGTCCTATCGGCAATGAAATGATGACGGTGATTATGAAGGCCCTCGGCGTGGAGCTGCCCGGGAAGGCGGCCGAGGGAGCGATGAAAGCCTGGAATGCTCTTCGCGGCATGAGGTACAGGCAGTGAAGGGGACGAGCAGTGCTCTCGTCCCCTTCACTCCTCCAATCGGCGTTCCTATACAGTGATTACTAAGGGCCCGATTTCCAGCCGCCGCCCAGGATTGTGACGAAGTTCACGCTATCCGGAGCTACGTCCACGAACATAGAGCCCACTCCCCCCAGTGGCGGCAAGTTGTAGCCATTCAGGGTGCTGAAGCTGACTTCAAACTGCTGGTTGTTCACCGTCCAGTTCCCGAACGTGTACCATGTGGCCGGGTCGGCGCTGCTGTTGATGCGGACCCGCACAAGTGCTCCGTCCGGGGCATTGATGTGAGAGCCCTTTAGGCTGAGGCTGCGGTCGGTGGTCGTCAGGCTGAAGCACACCGTGCCGGATCCCTGAGCAAACACTCCATTGAGCGCCAGCTCCGGCGACAGGTTCACGTTGACGCACTTCATCCCACCGCCGCCACCGCCGCCGCCCCCCTGCGCCGCCGCGCCGCCAGCCAGTGTCGCAACAAGCGCTGCCGCAAGAACCATCATGCCGGCCAACCGAGACTGTCTCTTCACTTAACACACCTCCCAGTGCTGTGGGGTGTGACCCCCGATTCCGAGTGCGGTGCCTGGGCGCGGCATCGCTGCCTGCCATCACGCACCCTCAAGGATGAGAGGCGCTCGCCGGAGGTGGAAATACATAGATTTTACGCAAGCAGCCTGGCGAGATGACCTACGGGGCCAAGAGACGCAGAAAGGGTTTGGGCGCGGAGGATTGCGCCCAAACCCTTGCTAAAGTCGAGCTAGCTCATAAACTGAGCGGCTAGTCGTCGTCGTCTTCGCAGTGGCGGTGGTGCTTGTGGTGGCGCCGCTCGCAGGGCCTGTAGCTGCTGTGGTAGTACGTTTGCTGACCCTGGCGACAATGGTCCGGGTTCCCATACTGGTACTGGTCGCCGTAGTAGTAGGCGCCCTGGTCACCGTACTGATCCCCATAGTTCGGCCTCTGATTGTAGTAGTTGCCGTCGTAATAGCCGTCGCGGTAGTACGGCTCGCCGTAATAGCCGTAACGCTCCCAGCGGTGCCGCGCGTTCACAGCATCCTGGCAGTGCCCGGTACGGCACTTTGAGCCAACGCCCAGACAGCCTCAGTCAAAGTCTTAGAAGACTCTCAGACAACTCTAAAGCTCTTCTCAGGTTCAGGTTCTACACTGGATTACTAGGTCGCTCCCGCCTCGTTGGCGGCCCGGCTGCCCCCTTAGCTACCATGAACGTGCTAATCGTAGAAGACGACCCCAGCGGCGCCCGTCTCCTTGAGCGCGTGGTGCGAGAAGCCGGATACGCTCCTCACGTTGTAGGAGATGGCGCACTGGCTCTTCAAGAAGCTCGCGATCGCGCATACGACTTGGTTCTGCTCGACGTCCTGTTGCCAAGCATGAACGGCTTCAAGGTATGCCGCCATCTGCGAGCGGCGGGTGTCAGCACGCCAATCCTGATTATCACGGCCAAGGACACGCTCGAAGACAAGGTGGAGGGCCTCGACAGTGGGGCAGATGACTACATCGTCAAGCCCTTCCAGATAGCAGAACTCCAGGCGCGTATGCGGGCGCTCCTGCGCCGGGGCAGTTCTGCTCCGACGATTTTGCGTGTTGCAGACCTGATCCTGGAACCGGCTCAGCGGCGCGCTGTACGCGGCGGAATGCCCATCGGCCTCTCAGCTACGGAATATGCCTTGCTGGAGTACCTTATGCGCAACGCGGGACGGGTCCTCACGCGCAGCACGATCCTGGAGCACGTCTGGCAATACGACTTCGAGGGCAACGATAACGTGCTGGACGTGTATATCAGCTACCTGCGGAGCAAGATAGACAAGGGCCATGAACCCGCGCTCATACAGACAGTGCGTGGCGTCGGGTTTCGGCTTGGTGAGGCGAATGGCGCCTAGCTCCATCCGCGCTCGCATGACGGCCGTCTTCGTCCTGGCCGTGGCAGCACTGCTCGTCGTCGTGTGCAGCGTCATCCTCCTCTATGCGCGTAGCACCGCCGAACGGACCGCAGACGCGGTGCTCCGTGCCGCGGCGGACCGCATCAGCCACGACGCGGTGGTTGAAGGGCCTCAGGCGGGCTTCGAGGATGAGCTGCCGGACTTCCGAGCAGACAACATCGGGTTTCTTATCCTAGACCGGAGCGGCAAGGTCCTGCGCCACGCCGGAGATCGGATTCCCCCTTGGCCGCGTTCGCCAGGCGACGCCTGGCGAACGGTGACCCTCGACTCAGGCCCTTACAAGCTGGTGGTTGGCATGCCGTGGATCAAGACGTCCGCCGGCCTCCGTAGCCTCGGCACGTTCCTTCTGGTCATCAGCCTGTGCGTCGTGGCGGCGGTGGCCATCGGAGCGTGGCTCCTCGTTGGAAAGACGCTGAGCCCAATCGACGCTCTATCCAGTCAGGCCAGTACGGCGTCAAGCGAGAATCTGCGCGTTCAGCTCCACGCGCCATCCCGCGATGCAGAGGTCGTCCGTCTCGTCGGGACGCTGAACGGTCTGCTGGCTCGCCTGGCCGAGACCGCCGCCGCGCGAGGCCGGTTCTACGCGGCGGCCTCCCACGAGTTGCGCACGCCGCTCCACGCTCTCCAGGGCCATCTGGAACTGGTGCGGACCGGACAGCGGACCGTGGAAGAGTATCAGACCGCGATTGACGAGGCGTACTGGCAGGCCAGGCGGCTTTCATCGCTCGTCCAGGCGTTGCTCCTGCTCAACCAACTAGAAGCTGCGCACCAGCGGCCCGCGCTGGAACCGGCCAATCTGACCGACATCTGCTCACGTGTACTCCACCAGCACCAACGACTCGTTGAAGAGCGTCGCCTGAAGGTGCGGGCGGACCTCAACGAGGACATCAGTGTGCTGACCACTCCAACCCATGCCGACATGCTGGTGCGCAATCTGATTGAAAACGCCCTGAAGTACGCCGCTCCGGGCGGCTCGGTCTGCCTCAGGCTGGCCCAGGAACCGGGAGGTGCGCGAATGGAGCTGTTCAATGAGTGTACGCCGCTCTCGGCAGAAGCGCGCAGCCACCTCTTTGAGCCCTTCTACCGGCCGGACGGGTCCCGAAACTCGGCGACAGGGGGTAACGGACTGGGCCTCGCCATCTGCAAGGCAATCGCTGACTCGAACGGTTGGGGTCTCGCACTACCTCCAGACCCAGACGGCTTCCGCATCCTGGTCCAGTTCAGCGCGAGCAGGACAGGTACTGAGAGAAGCGTATGTGCCTGATCGCTCTCGTCTTGGCGCTACTACTGCCTTCCGGCACCGTGGAACCGGGGGCCGACGCTCAGTCCCTCACGTTGGACGACGCGTTGCAGACGGCGCTCAAGGGCCATCCGTCGCTGGCGCGTGCCGCTTACCAGACGGGAGCGGCACGGGCGCGCGTCCGCCAGGCAGGGGCCGGCATGATGCCCAACATCGCCATCCAGGGCGCCGCGACCGATGGGCCGGCCGGCGCGCCGGCATTCGGCCTCCAGGGCCTTTCGGGCGACCCTCTGAAGAAGCACTTTGGCAGCGGCATCAACCTGGTGCAGCCGGTGTATGACTTCGGGAGAACCGACCACCTGGTTGCGGCCCGCAGGCTCCAGGTAGGAGCGGCGCTGGAAGACGAGGACACCCAGAAGGCCGCCGTTCTTCTGGGCGTGCAGAGCGCGTACTTTAATGTGCTGCGGAGCCAACAGCTTGTCACCGTTCAGCAGGACAACGTGCGCCAGCGGGAAGAGACGGTGCGCCAGGCGCAGTTGTTCGTGGATGCCGGTCTCAAGGCGGACGTGGATCTGCAATTGGCACGCGCCAACCTTGCGGATGCCCAAGTCGCGCTGGCTGCGGCTCAGAACGACGTGAACGCAGCATTCGCGGCCTTGAATAACGCAATGGGCGAGACGAAACTGCAAACGTACCGGCTCGCGCCAGTGGGAACAGACCCGGCGCTGCTGCTGGATAGCCCGCCTCCGCCTCCCGCGGAGGACCTCATGAGACAGGCGGTGGAACAGCGTCCGGAGCTGCAAGGCGCCAGGCTCCAGGTACAGGCCGCCGACCAGTCCATCCGAGCCGCGCGGAGCGACTTGATGCCGCGCATCGACACCATTTCCAGCCTCGGCGCCCTCACGCCGAGCAAGCTCATACCGGAGAACAAGCCGTATGCGGTAGGTATCGCTGCCACCATCCCGATCTTTACGGGCGGCGCCGTCGAGGGCCGCGTGACGGAGGAGAAGCAGAGGCGCGAGGCCGCCGTGGAGGCACAGCGCGAGCTGGAGGAGACCGTGAAGCTGCAGGTGGCGCGCGCCTGGTTGAACGTACAGACCCGCACGCAGCAGCTCCGGGCCGCCCAGGAGCAGGTGACCGCAGCGAACGCGTCGCTCACGCAGGCCACCGAACGCTATCGCCTGCAGCTCAGTACCTTCGTGGAGCTGCTCACCGCGCAAACTGTCGCCACCCGGGCGCAGGCGCAGTTCGTGGATGCGACCTACGACCTGGACGTGGCGAAGGCGGAGCTGGACTGGGCGACCGGAACCACCCAGCGGAAATACCCGACACCTCGGAGAGGCCATTGAGTGCAAAGCTTACCGGAGGGGCCGCAGGTCAAGTAAGTCGGCCTCATTCTAGAGCCCGGCAAGTCAGGAGGGCAGTGCAAGTATGAACCTTGTTGCAGGCGCGATGCGGCGGCCGATCACCGTGCTGGTCGCGCTCGTCGCCATCGTCCTCGGTGCGGTGATGGCCATTCAACAGATGCCGCGCGACATCTTTCCAAACCTGGGAATCCCCGTGATCTATGTGGCCCAGCCGTACGGCGGCGTGGACCCGGCGCAGATGGAGGGGTTCCTCACCTACTACTATGAGTACCACTTCCTCTACATCACCGGCATAGAACACGTAGAGAGCAAGTCCATCCAGGGCGTCTCGCTAATCAAGCTGCAGTTCCATCCCGGCACCGATATGGCGCAGGCGATGGCGGAGACCGTCTCCTACGTCAACCGCGCTCGCGCATTCATGCCCCCCGGCACGGTCCCGCCCTTCATCATGCGATTTGATGCCGGGAGCGTCCCGGTCGGCAATCTCGTGTTCGCGAGCAAGACGCGCGGGGTCGGGGAGATCCAGGACATGGCGCTCAACCGCGTCCGCCCGCTCTTCGCGACGCTCCCGGGTGTCTCTGCCCCTCCGCCCTTCGGCGGCAACGCCCGTACGATTGTCATTCACGCGGACCCGGAACGGCTGCGCGCCTACAACATGTCAACCGACGAAGTGGTCGGCGCTATCACGGCAACAAATACCATCAGCCCCTCCGGCAACGTGCGCATTGGCGACCTCATGCCCATCGTGCCGACCAATGCCACGGTCTCCAACATCAAGGACTTGGAGAGCGTGCCCATCCGCACCGGGCCGGACGGAGCCGTCTTCATACGAGACATCGGCACGGTAGAGGATAGCTCAGACATCCCCACGGGCTACGCGCTGGTAAATGGCAGCCGCACCGTCTACATTCCGGTGACCAAGCGCGCCGACGCGTCTACCCTCGCCGTCGTGGACCTGGTAAAGAAGAACCTCCCCAAGTTCCAGGCGGTGCTGCCGGACGACGTCAAGGTGAGCTACGCGTTCGACCAGTCGCCCTACGTCACGCGAGCCATCACGGGATTGCTGCTCGAGAGCGCGCTGGGCGCGCTGCTTACCGGCGTGATGGTGCTGCTTTTCCTGCGAGACTGGCGCAGCGCCTTCATAGTAGTGCTCAACATCCCGCTGGCGCTGCTTGCCGCCGTCGTGGCGCTCTTCATCACCAAGCAGACCGTCAACATCATGACATTGGGAGGTCTCGCGCTTGCCGTCGGGGTGTTGGTAGACATGTCCACGGTGACGATAGAGAACCTGCACACCCACCTGGCACGCGGGAAGCCGTTGGCGCCCGCGGTCGTGGATTCCGCGCGTGAGGTCGCGCTGCCGCTGCTCATCTCAATGCTCTGCGTCCTGGCCGTCTTCATCCCGTCCTTTTTCATGGAGGGCGCCGCGAAGGCGCTGTTCGTGCCGCTCTCGCTGGCCGTGGGCTTCTCCATGGTCGCATCATTTATCCTCTCCAGCACCTTCGTTCCGGTGCTCTCCACCTGGATTCTCAAGCGCGAGCACGAGGCGCCGGCTAAGCGGGGGCAGTTTACGTTCGCGTCGTTCCAGGAGCGGTATGCGGGAGTATCGCGGCGCGTGGTTCAGCTCCGCGTTCCCCTCGTTGCGGCCTATCTTGTCGTGGCGGCGCTCCTCATCGTCGGGTTGAGTAGCCGGCTGGGCCGGGAGATCTTTCCCCAGGTGGACGCCGGACAGTTCGAGCTGCGCCTGCACGCCCCTACCGGTACCCGCATCGAAAAAACCGAGCAGATCGCCCTGCGGACTCTCGATGCGATCCAGAATGAGGTCGGCCCCCGCAACGTCGACGTGACTCTCGGCTTCGTCGGCGTCCAGCCGGCCAGCTACCCGATCAACACGATCTACCTGTGGACCGGCGGGCCCGAAGAAGCCGTGCTTCAGGTCCAGCTTAAGCACGGTTCGGGCATACGGATCGAGGACCTCAAGGAGCGGCTCCGGAAGCAACTGCCCGAGATCCTTCCGGACGTCCGCTTCTCCTTCGAGCCGAGCGACATCGTCAGCCGTGTCATGAGCTTCGGCTCGCTCACGCCCATCGAAATCGACGTGAACGGTCCCAGTTTGCCGGCGGATAAAGAGTACGCGGACCAGCTTCGCAACGCGCTGGAGAATGTTAAGTCGCTCCGGGACGTGCAGTTTGGCCAGGCACTGGACTATCCCACGCTGCAGGTGAACATGGACAGGGAGAGGGCGGGGCTCATGGGCGTCACAACCACTCAGCTTGCCCGCTCAACGGTTGCCGCTACCTCTTCCAGCCGGTTTGTGACGCCCAACTACTGGGCCGACCCGAAGAGCGGGATCGCCTACCAGGTACAGGTGGAGATTCCACCCAAGCTCATGAACTCTCCCGAGGAGCTCCGCGACCTGCCCATCTCCACCAAGGGCGGGGAGTCGCTGCTCCTCCGGGACGTCGCCACTGTGACCCCGGCGGTCGGCGTGGGCGAGTATGACCGCTACAACATGCAGCGGACCGTGAGTCTTACCGGCAACGTCGCGAAGGAAGACCTCGGCTCCGCCGCAACCAGAATCCAGCACGCGATGTCCACCGTCGGTTCTCCCCCGCCCAGAGTCTCGGTGAGCGTTCGTGGACAGATTGCGCCCATGGAACAGATGTTCAGCTCGCTGCAGAATGGGCTCCTGCTCGCGGTGGTGATCATCTTCCTCCTGCTCGCGGCCAACTTCCAGTCTCTTAAGCTCTCCTTTGTGGTGGTGTCCACGGTGCCTGCCGTGGTGGTCGGGGTGGCCGCCGCGCTGTGGCTAACAGGGACGACGCTGAACATCCAGTCCTTTATGGGCGCCATCATGGCGATTGGCGTCGCCGTGGCCAACGCCATCCTGCTGGTTACCTTCGCGGAGCGGTACCGGATGGAGGGAATGGCGGCCGACGCCGCCGCGGTGGAGGGCGCACAAAGCCGCCTCCGGCCCATTCTCATGACGAGTCTCGCGATGATGGTCGGCATGATCCCTATGGCGCTCGGCCTGGGCGAGGGCGGAGAGCAAACCGCGCCGCTCGGCCGCGCCGTCATTGGCGGGCTAGCAGCCGCGACTATCGCGACCCTGACGGTGCTGCCTTCGGTCTTTGCAATCATTCAGGCGCGCAGTGCTACGCGGTCCGCGTCCCTCTATCCGTATGATCCCGGCAGCCCGTACGCTCCGCCGTCGGACCACGCGTAGTCGGAGATCTGGCGAACAAAGGAAGACAAGATGCGATTGAACAGACGAATCATCGGGGCGGGACTCTTGGCAGCCACCTTCGGCGGTGTTATGGCGGGATGCCGCTCCCAGAGCGACCAGGATAGTGGGATGGCGCGCGCGCAGACCGCTCCCAAGCCCGTAGCAGTCCAGACGACCCGGCCCGAGCGACGCGACGTGGCACGGATCATTACCCTGCCGGGCGATATCGTGCCGATAGAAGAGGCGACGCTCTATGCCAAGGTCCCCGGCTACCTGGATAAGATCTACGTGGACAAGGGCGATGAGGTCCGAGCCGGACAACTGATCGCAAGCATCCGCGCGCCCGAGCTGGAGACCGAGCGCCAGCAGGCGCTGGACGCTTACCAATCCTCCGTTCAGGCAACGCGCGTTAGCAGGGCCACGGAGCGGAGGTCGGCTGAGGAGCACCGCCGCGCGCAGGCCGCCGCCGAAAAGGCTCGCGCGGACTATGCGCAGGCTCCCGCAACAGTGGAGAAGGCGAGGGCGCAGCTCCTGCAGGCGGAAGGCACGCTGCGGCGCGCCCAGCAGTTGAAGTCGGTGGCGGAAGCCACCCTCACGGAGAGCCGCACCCAGATTGACAAAGCCCAGGCAGACCTGGAGGCGGCGCAGTCAGATCAGCACCTCGCAGAGGTCACCTATGCCCGCTACCAGGGGATCTACCAGAAGGACAGCAAGCTCGTCGCCCGTCAGCAAGTAGATGAAGAGGAGACCAAAGCCAAAGCCGCTCAGAGCAAGTCGACGGCGGCCAGGGTGCAGTTGGAGGCGGCGCGAGCCCATGCCCACTCCGCCGAGGCGCAGGTGGGCGCAGCCGAGCAGCAGATTGCCGAGGCGCAGGCAGGAGTCCTGGCGGCGAAAGATGCGGTCACGGTCGCCCAGGCCCAACAGAGTTCCGCGGCAAAGCAGGTGGAGATGGCTACCCGGGACATCGAAGTCAGCCGTCGGCAGCAGGCTGTGGTTGGCGCTCAGACCGAACAGGCCCAGTTCCAGGCAGGAGCGCAGCGGAGCGCGGCTACCAGACTTGCGGAAATAGCCGCTTACACGCGAATCGTGGCGCCGTTCAGAGGAACCATCACCAAGCGAATGGTGGATCCCGGCGCCTTCATCCAGACGGCCTCCACCAGCCAGAATGCTGCCGCTATCGTTACTATCGCTAACGTGGACGCGCTGCGCATCTACATCCGGGTGCCGGAATCCGAAGCGGACCTTGTGCGCCCGGGAACGGTGATATCGATCAGCACAGCCGCCCACCCCGATGACGCCATGCGGGCATTCGTCACCCGGACATCCGCGGCGCTGGATCCCAGGAGCCGGACCCTGCTGGCGGAGGTAGATGTGTCCAACCGGGACCGGCGACTTCTTCCCGGTACGTACGCGATTGGGAAGGTCGAGCTGGAGCACCACCGCAACGTCATCAGCGTGCCTTCCCAGGCGGTGGGCTCCGAGAAGTCCGGAAAGTTCGTCTTTGTGGTGGACGGCGGGAAGGCAAAGAGGGTAGCGGTCATCACCGGCTTCGACAACGGGACGTTTGCCGAGATCGCAGGTGGCCTTACGGGCAGAGAAGCGGTGGTCGTAACAGGCCGCGACGCGCTCACGCCCGGCGCCCCGGTCAGCGTCACCCGATGGGCGCCCAAGAAACGGAGCAGTTCGAGGATGAGAGGCGGCGCTTAACGATTGACCGGCATCGATTAGTTACCGGAGGGATGCCCCATGGGTGGAACCCACTGGAAATCTCAGAAGGGAACCATTGGACAGCGGACTACGCAGCGGCGCTGGTCGGCTCGTGGAGGTTAGCATGGATCTGCACCATGAAGCTGAGGATGAACAACCAATCGAGAGTCAGGCACCGACCTACGAGCGGTTTACGGCGGAGGAGCTTAACGAGGTGCTGAACAGTGCGATCCTGCGGCACGACCAGGCGCTGAGAGAGGCAGAGTCCACGTCTACCTTGCAGGACGCCGTTAGGATCGCGGGCGAGCTGAATATCCCGGAGGAGCATGTTGTCGCAGCCGCCCGGGAGCTGCAGGCGCGGAGAACGAAACGGGAACAGATGCGCATTCTGGGGCGACAGCGGCGCGGCGAATTCGTCAGCATCCTTATCACGGTCGCCACGTCTCTTTTGTTCTTCGAAGACCTATCCTTTCGAAGCCAGTATCTGTTCATTACCCTGGCGTCCGGGCTGCTGATGGCTACCGGCTTGCGGTGGTTCAGGACCCGTCAGTCGTCGTGAGGCGGAGCGCACAAGTGGCCGAACGTGCGGCGTAGCCACCGCTGCAGCCCCGGGTGCGCCGCGAGTTGTTCCTTTAAAGCGGAGGGGTTCGGATGGCAGACTGCCACTGAACTTTGCCGTAATCACTGCCGGTGGCTCTAGCGAGAGCAGCCGGCAATTCTCAGGAGGGAAGTTGTAATGAACGCACTCCGATTTACAGCAGCCGGCGCGATGGCGCTCCTTCTTTCGAGCGCCGCTCTAACTGGCTCCGCACGGGCGCAGGAGATGCCGTCCGAGTACCAACAGGTGCTCGACACCCTGGGCAAAAAGGGCGACTACAAGGGCGGGGTCTTCAAGGCAAACATCCCCCGCAATGACCTGAAAGTGACCGTGGATGGCGTGGCAGTGCCTACCTCCTTCGGCTTCGGCGGCTGGGTTGCCATGACCCGGGCAAGGGGCGGCATGGACGTGATGATGGGAGACCTCGTGCTGCTGCAGGAGGAGGTCAATCCCGTCATGTCCGCCCTGCTGGACAACGGCCTGGACGCAACCGCCGTCCACAACCACTTCTTCTTTGAGCAGCCCCGCATCTTCTACATGCACGTTCACGGTATGGGCACTCCCGCCGACCTGGCTCGCCGCGTGAAGCCGGCACTGGACCTCATCGGCCACGTACCCACCCGCTCTGCCCTGGGAGCCCAACCGCCAGTCCGTGCACACGCTCACAGGCCAGTCGCATTGGCCCAGGGCTCGATCGATACGGGCCGTCTGGACCAGATCATTGGACGCAAAGGCGAGCCGCAAGCAGGCGGCGTGTACAAGTACACAGTCGGCCGGGACGATCTGCGGGTCCGGCACATGGGCGCCACTATCGGCACCCGCATGGGGCTGAACACCTGGGCCGCCTTCTACGGGCCGGAGAACGATGCGGTCGTGGCTGGTGACGTAGCCATGCTCCAGGATGAGGTTACGCCGGTTCTAAAGGCGCTGCGGTCCAATGGCCTGGACGTGGTGGCTATCCACCACCACATGACCGACACCAATCCCATGATTATCTTCCTCCACTACTGGGGGAGAGGGCCCGCGGACAGGCTGGCGACGGGCTTTCGGGCCGCGCTGGACCAGCTTGGGAAGGGTGGCACACGCATGTACCACCACATTCGGCCTTCCAATTCAGGCCTCTATTCCGCTCGGCCTCCGCTTCCATGAAGCCCCGCCGATGCGTCGGGGCCGCGGCGATCCTCTTCGCCGCGGCCCTCTGCCCTGCTAACGCCCCTAGCGCTGCTCGTGTGGCCCCGGCACCTCTGAAAGAGGTGGCAGACCTGCCCCTGCCCGGCAGTCCCACTCGATTCGACTACCAGAGCTTCGATTCGAAGACCGGCCGTCTGTACATGTCCCACATGGGTGACGGCCATCTGGTTGTCTTCGACGTGCGGAAGAACCGTGTGATCGCCAATCTGCCGGGATTCCCCACGGTGACGGGAGTGCTGTTCGCACCGGAAGTGAACCGGGTGTACGCCTCCGCGGCCGGCGCGCACGAGCTGATCGTAGTAGACGCAGGCACTTTGAAGACGGTTGCCCGCGTAGGCGGTATCCGCTTCCCGGATGGGATTGCCTTTGATCCCCGGTCGCGGCGCGTATTCGTTTCCGATGAATCCGGCGGAGCGGACTTCGTCATCGACGCCTCTACCAACCGGCGGGTAACCCGGATCGACCTTGGCGGAGAAGCCGGCAACACGCAGTTCGATGCCGTGGGTGGTCGCATCTATGTAGCCGTGCAGACGCGCAACGAGATGGCCGCTATCGACCCGAAGGCGGCCCGCATCGTCGCCCGCTACCCGCTGCCGGGCAGCGAGGGACCGCACGGATTCTATATCGATGCCCCTCGCCGGCTCATGTTCGTCTCCTGCGAAGGGAACTCCAAGCTGCTGGTCGTCAACATGCACTCCATGAGGGTGACCGCCACCTTTGACGTGGGCGAAGGTCCCGACGTGCTGGCATTCGATCCCGGACTCCGCCGGCTGTACGTCTCTTCCGAATCCGGAGTGGTCACTGTGTTTGATGAGAGCGGAAACAGTCTCGTCAAGCGCGGGGAGATCACTGCGCCTAATGCGCACACCGTGTCTGTGGACCCGGCCACTCATCGGGTGTTCCTGCCTCTGAAGAACCTGCATGGCCGGCCGGTACTCCGGATCATGGCGCCGGCATGACCGGGTGGCTGGATGGGTAAGTGGAGGAAAGAACAATGCATACCGTCAGGGAGCACAATCGACCGTGCGGAACCTGCATGGCGGTCCGGTCAGCCTGGACCGTTCTTGGCTTTGCCGCCTTGGGCCTTGCCTTCTGCAGTTTCGTTTCAGCAGCGATAGCCACACGTGTCAACCGGAAGATGGCCGGGCTTACGGCGCCGGCGGTCAAGGCGAGCTCTGTTGGTGGCGGCGCGCCCGTGCAGACCGATTCGGCACGCGGAAAGGTGCTGCTCGTAAACTTCTTTGCCTCGTGGTGCCCGCCGTGCAACAAGGAGATGGACAACCTGCAGAGGCTCCGGGCCTCAGTATCCGCCGACAAGCTGATGATAGTCGGCATCGCCATGGACCCGGTGGTGACGCCAGAGACGGTCGGCAAGGTGAAGTCGGTCGTTCAACGGCACCGGCTAACCTATCCGGTCGTGCTTGCCACGAAGGAGTTGGTTAAGAGCTTCCAGTGTCCAGGTTTTCCGGATACGTACGTGATCGATCCGAAGGGACGATTTGTGGAGGCGTTGGAGGGATACCATCCCCCGGAGAAGCTCACGGCAGAGGTGCGCGCCCTGTTGCCTGCCGGCACCAAGCTCCCGCCGACAGGACGAGCAGGCAGTGCATCCGGAGCGGAGGGCCAGCCTGTAGTCATCCTGCCCAGCACGCCGCCTTCCGGGTCCGCGTCTTCCTTTCAACAGGCCATCTGGCCGATCCTCCACAAGAGCTGCGCCCTAGGCGGCTGCCACACGGGAGCAACACCGGCGGCGGGCCTCGCGATGGAGGACGCCAGCTCCACCTATAAGGCCCTCGTGAATGCGCCGTCCACCCTCAAGCCAACTTTAATGCGCGTCAAACCCGGTAAGCCGGACGAGAGCGTACTCTGGCTGAAAGTGACCGGCAGGCACAAGCAGGCCGGCATATTCGGCACGCAGATGCCGCCCACCGGGCTGCTGGATGCGGACGATCAGAAGGCCATCGAGCGCTGGATTCGCGACGGCGCGCCTGGGTGAGGCGAAGCCGGGCGAGGGCCGTTCGCGAGTACCTGGGACTGAACCGAAACGTGGGGGTACTGGCCGCCTCCCTCTTCGGGTTAGGACTGGGCGAGGAGCTCTGGCGGCGGTATATACCCAGGTATCTGCGCGCGCTGGGCGCCAGCAGCGTGGTCGTGGGGCTGTTCGCCTCCTATGAGGACCTCCTCGACGGGCTCTACCAGTATCCGGGCGGATGGGTAAACGACCGGTTCGGCCGCAAGCAGGCGCTGATGCTCTTTACCGGCGGGGCGATAGCCGGGTATGCGGTCTACGCGCTGGCGTTTCACTGGGCGGTTCTGTTTGCGGGCGTCACGCTGGTGATGGCCTGGAAGTCCGGAGCGTTCCCAACCACCTTTGCCATCGTCGGCGATTCGCTGCCCCAGGGCAAGCGGGCCATCGCCTTCAGCGTGCAGTCCATCCTGGTGCGGCTGCCGCGCGTGATTGGTGCGCCAGTCGGCGGGCTGCTCATTGCCTGGCTGGGCACGCGGGCCGGGATCCGCGTCGCGCTGGGGGCAACGATTCTGCTGGCGTTGGGAGTGCTCGTCACCCAGCAGAGAGGCTATCAGGAGAAGCCGAACGCGGCGCAGGAGTATGCGCGCCAGCCCGTGCGGCAGACGTTCCGGGATATGCCCGCTGCGCTCAAGAGCCTCCTCTGGAGCGACGTCCTGGCGAGGCTCTGCGAGTCCATCTCGCAGGCGTTCATCGTGCTCTACGTGATGGAAGTACTGCGGTTCTCAGCGCCGGCATACGGGGCGCTCTATGCCATCCAGATGGCGACGGCCATCACGCTCTACCTGCCTGCCGGCAAAATCGCCGACCGGACCGGTCGAAGGCTGCTGGTGGCGCTGACCTTCATGTTCTTCGCGCTGCACCCGCTGGCTGTTCGGATCGCACACTCATTTGTGGCCCTGGTGGGAGCCTTCGTCGTAGGCGGACTGCGGGAGATTGGCGAGCCCGCCCGCAAATCGGTGATCGTAGATCACCTGGACGCATCACAGCGGGGACGGGCGGTCGGGGTCTACTACACCATCCGGAATCTGCTGGTGGTGCCCGGCGGCGCCATTGGCGGGCTTCTCTGGCGCATCAAGCCGGCCATCACGCTGGAGACGGCCTTCGCCATCGGCGCTGTTGGCACACTGACGTACCTGGCCACGTCCAGGAGAGGAGAACGGTATGAAATGGATCACGCGTGAGAACGCGAATGTGGACCGGATCGCCTGCCCCGGGCTCATCAAGCGGTTCGTGGACCCGGAGGCGGAGTTCCTCGCCTGGTGTCAGAAGAAGGCGCAAGGAGTTCCAGGCTGAAAGGAACATTGAAACCCATGCTGTGCTGGATACCTATCCTCATTGCTCTGTTGGCGGACGGTGGCGCCAGCAAGGCGCAGACGGCGCCGCCGGTCAAGCGCGTCCAGTTCATTCCACTGCCGGGAGTGGAGGGCCGCATCGACCACCTGGCGGCAGATCCCGCCGGTAAGCGCCTGTTCGTGGCCGCGCTGGGCAACAATACGCTGGAGGTTGTAGACCTGGCAGCCGGCAAGCGCGTCCAGTCTCTCGGCGGCCTCCATGAGCCGCAGGGCATCCGCTACGTCGCCTCGCTGCATCGCCTCTTTGTGGCAAACGGGCAAAGCGGCGACTGCGTGGTATTCGACGCAGACACGTACCGGGAGCTGCGGCGCATCGAACTGGGAGACGACGCGGATAATGTGCGCTACGATGCGGCGGCGGGGCGGATCTACGTGGGCTACGGCAGTGGCGCCATCGCGGTCCTGGTTGCGAAGGGGTATGGGCGCGCCGGGACCTTTCCACTGCCCCGGCATCCGGAAAGCTTCCAGCTTGAGGAGCGCGGCTCTCGCCTCTACGTGAATGTGCCAGGAGCCGGCCAGATCGCCATCATTGACCGTACGACCGGAACAACGGTGGCAACCTGGCCGGTCTCCGAGGCACGCGCCAATTTCCCCATGGCCCTGGACGAAGGCAACCATCGGCTGTTTGTGGGGTGCCGTAATCCCGCGCAGCTACTCGTCTTCGATACGGATACAGGAAAGGTCACCGCCTCGCTTCCTATCGTCGGAGATACCGACGACCTGTACTATGATGCGGCCCACAAGCGGCTTTACATCTCCGGGGGCGAAGGCTACCTCGATGTGATCGGACAGGAGGGACCCGACCGCTACTGCCAGATTCTGCGCGTCGAGACGGCTGCTGGGGCGCGCACCTCCATCTTCGTGCCGGAGCTGTCGCGACTGTACGTGGCTGTCCCGCACCGTGGCGCGCAAGGCGCCGGACTCCTGGTATTTGCTGTCTCTCCCTGAACGGTAAGCTGCGCGCCGCGAGATGACCGCAGCCGTGAGTCTTTGCGCCGGC
>CAYNFH010000015.1:22534-54109 GCA_964396385.1 uncultured Chthonomonadaceae bacterium
CGAGACACGAAACCGAATCGCTCTCCTGTGGCGCTGCGACCGTGAAGCTCGCAGCACTGCCAACCTGGACGAGAACCGCCTTCGCGGCGTCGCTCAGGCGCTGCGAGCGGTCGGCCTGGCGCCGGAGCCCGCGGTCTATAACGACGACTTTGCGGACGAGGTGCGCGACCAGCTCCTCGGGGTCGATGGCGTGCTAGTCTGGGTGAACCCCATCGAGCAGGGCCGCGACAGGACCGTGCTCGACGCTCTGCTGCTGGACGTCGCATCAGCGGGGGTGTTTGTCAGCGCTCACCCCGAAATCATCCGGAAGATGGGGACCAAGGAGGTCCTGTACCGCACCCGAGGTATGAGCTGGGGGACCGAGACGTACCTGTACAGGACCATGGAGGAGTTGCGCGATGAGCTCCCTCTCCGCCTGCAGGAAGGCAGGGCCCGCGTTCTCAAGCAGCACCGGGGCAACGGCGGGAACGGCGTGTGGAAGGTAGAACCGCATCCGTCCGATGCCACTCTCGTGCGCGTCCGGCACGCCCTCCGTGGCAGCGTAGAGCAAGTGATGCCCCTGCGGGACTTTCTTCGCCAACTCGAAGGCTACTTCGCGGGCGCCGGCCGCATAATCGATCAGCCCTACCAGGAGCGACTCACGGACGGAATGGTCCGCTGCTACCTGGTGGGGAACAGAGTGGCCGGGTTCGGCCATCAGGCCATCAATGCGCTGTTCCCCGCGCCGGGCGGCAGCGATCCCGCCGATGCCCCGCAGCCCGGCCCGCGGCTCTACTACCCTCCCACCAAACCGGAGTTCCAGGACATCAAAGCGAATATGGAAGAGGAGTGGCTGCCGGACCTCTGCCGAACGCTTGCTATAGAGCCGTCCTCGCTGCCGGTGATCTGGGACGCCGACCTCCTCTACGGCCCCAGGACGGCCTCCGGCGAGGACACGTACGTCCTTTGCGAGATAAACGTCAGCTCCGTCTACCCCTTCCCGGATGAGGCCCTCGGCCCGCTGGCCGTCGCTACCGCGCACCACATCTCCACCCGATAGCACTTTCTCTTCCGCCTCCAGCACCACTGGTTCTGAGGAAAGTGCGACTTCCGCTGCTTCGCGTCTAGAAGAGAGTTCCAGTCAGGGGATACACGTACAGCGGCACGGTCCCCGGCTGCAGGTACCGGACGGCAAAGTTGGTCTGCCCGACCTTCGCGGGCAGGAATGGAACGAGCTGGCCGGTCGACCCGCTGATGGAGAGGGAGCCCTGCTGGTGGACTACGGTTGTGTGGTAGATGTACATCTCCGTCTGGACCCAGCCCGAGATCATCTGAGACGTATTGAACAGGACCTCCACGTCGGTATCGTCGGGCAGGTTCAGATGATTGAACTGGATGTTGACGCTCAGCGCGGTCGTGCTGGTGTAGGTGAACGTCGCGGTCCCCTGGGGCAGCACGCCGTTGAAGAGCGTGTTGCCGTTGGACATATTGATGGTGGTCGTCGTGACGGTCTGACTGCCGCCCCCGCCGCCACCACTCCCGCCACTGCCCCCACTGCCGCTGGTTCCCGTGTCCGTTCCGCCACCGCCTCCCCCGCCGCCGGAACCGCTCTGTGCGAGGACAGGGCAGCAGAGCAGCGCCACGGCCAGGATCACCAGCAGCCGTAGTGCCATACCAAAGCCGAATTTCGTCTTCACTGAGACCTCCTTCTGGATGCTTCGTACCGGCGAGGATCATCCCCACCGGGGCAGCGAAACACGGCAGCCAGTGTATAGAGGAGGCCTGACCCGCGGCTGATACAACCGTGCGGACAAAAAGGGGCCTACCCGCGTAACTATCCTCCCGATCTACCGCGGCAAGGCCGGGGTGGCGGTGTAAACTACTCTATTCTGAGGCTGTTGCAGACGGCAGTATGCGTAGCCCAGAACGCCGCGCCGTCTATGCGGTCATACTGCACGTGGATGGCTCCGCTGTTGCGCGGGCAGTCCTGAGTCTTGTCCTCAATATAGCAGCCGCAGCTCGGCTCAAAGTGCGGCCGGAACAGCCACTTGATCTCCGCAGGTGTCGGCGGGGCGCATCCTGGCGGATACAAAATGGGGCCAATGGGGACCGCTCCACCTACTTCCGGCTGCTTAATCAAATTCAGGTTGTAGTCCACGTGAACGGCGTCCCAAACGGAAGGCGGGGCAAACGGCCCCAGCCTGGCCCACCGGGGAAGCCAGGGGAGCAAAGGCTCCGGCCTCATCTGGATGAGCTGGAACGGTGCCATATACCTCAGCGTCGGCTTCCAGCCGCGGGGATACAGGATGCGCACGCGCGTGCCCACTCGGTCCAGCGGTGGACTGACATACCACACAAGCGAAGGCTGCCTGACCGACCGCACCCACAAGCCGAACAGCGCGACGACCGCACATCCCGCTGTGAGTAACGGCAGGGCGCGGAACCTCTGGCGGCGGACCGGTCTAGGGTTGCCCTGATCGTCCATATCTCGCCGGACCATGGGAGGAGCCTACTCTATCCTTAAGCTGTTGCAGATGACGGAATGCGTGGTCCTGAAGAGTGGGTAACCGTCACAGGAGTAGTAGAGTCTCCACGATCCACCGCGCTGAGTGGTCCCGTCGCGCTGATCTACCAATACGTTTGCATGACCGCCGCCGCGCCTATCGGCATAGATGCTCACCGCTCCCGGCGAGCGCTCGATCTGCGACCGGACCGCAAACCCAGGAGGATAGAGACGCCTCCGGCCAGACCTAACGCCACTGAGACTGCGCGCAGGACGGCAGCCAGTCCATCCGTGGAGACTGGCACGTCAGGGCCGAGCCGTTGGCCCGTTGAGGGAGATAGAGTGATGACGGTAAACCCGAGATGCCCAGGGAAGAGGGTTCCCCCGAGCCAACCGATAAAGCCCAGGAGCAGCAGTACGACACCCAGAACCCTCACGCTTCCTCCTCAATCACTTGCAACCGCCGTGGTTTCCGCCGCTTGGCCTGAGCAACTGTTGTTGGTCCATTGTCTCGGCACCTGCTGCCGGACGGAGCAGTGCATGTTCGGGTTCGGATTCGACATCCGCTGCGCGGAGAAGTCCTTTTTCCGGATCCTCTACGGCTGTAGTCCAGGCTTCGCGCAAGGTCCTGATCTCCTGAGTTAGGCGGGCTTTCTCCCGGGCACCGCGGTCCATCGCGAACAGAGCACCCCCCGCTATCATGGTCGCCGCGACCAAAAACCTGACCAGGAGCCAGACGTTGTGCTGCCCGTCCAGCCAGCGCAAGAGTGCTTCCGCTCCGAGATATCCAGCCAGGGTCAAGAACAGCACGCTCGCTACGCAACCGACGACTGATGTGGACAGGTACCGTGCGAAGCTGAGCCATGGGTACGGCGGCTTTACGTGCTGGGTCATGCCCGCCTCCTACTCTATCCGCAGGCTTCGGCCCCGCCTTTGGCCATTCCTCCACCGGCCATGTGGCTCGGCGGCTCCCACCCGGAGCCGCCGAGCCAACGATGCTCAGTTCACGACGAGGTTCACGCCGTTGGAGCCGCCTCCGCCGGGCGACGGATTCTGCACAGTCAGTGTAAAGTTGCCCGTCTTCACCAGGTTGGCTGCGGGTATCGCCGCCTGGATCTGGGTGGGGGACACATACGTGGTCGACAACGCAGCGCCGTTCCAGCGCGCCTGGGAACTTGAAGCGGCTGTCTTCGCCGATGATAGTGAACGGCGTCAGTCCCCACCCTACCTGCTGTCCGCCGGGGCAGCCGTAGGCGACGGTCGGCTGGCAGGTCGGCGGATGCAGGTTGACCTAGCTGGCCTGCGTGGACGACCACATCGCCGCCTGCCGGAAGACCGACGTGCTGTCGATGGCCGTAACGCCCGCCCCCACCTGTACGCCCAAGGCGTTGGCATTGCCTTCCGACCAGGCGTCCTGGCCTACGAGAATAGAGGCGTCCGATGCGGGCGGCGTAAGGTCAATGGCGGTGTACTGGGCCGCGGCGGGAAGCGCCGAGCCCAACAGGACAGCCAGGCACAGAGTGGCAGACTTGAATCCGAGAGCGGCAGCCCGGACTTGCAGAAACATAGTCCCTCCTTCTGGGAATGCCGGGGGGCGCGGCGCTGCGGTCGAGCGGTAGGCCGATCAGCGCGCAAGTGGCACGAAAGGCGATGGGCTCTTGCCAGGACCTCGCCTACATACGTCCTGAGGCATGCGGCCAGGCGGGAAATACAGGTCACGCAAAAAGTGGGCGCGCGGCATGGGGTCCGCGCGCCCAATCTCCGTCCGGAATGTCCATACCACTCCACCGGACATGAGTGTTCGTGGCTCAGGGGAAATACATTGGAGCTCGGATGTATTTAGCCCGCCCTTGCCTTCCTCTTATCCGTGGCTGCCACGAAGCATGGCCCGGTGCCGAACCGTTAATCCGGCTCTGCATAGGCCAGGCAATGGATGCCAATCCCCGGTTCACATAGAGCAGCAAGCCAAGGAAAGGGGAATATGACATGAAAGGGATTACGCTCCTCGCGCGGCGCATGTTCACGATAGTGGCACTGGGCGTACTTGTGCTCGGGACCGCTACCGCGCAGACGACGGGCAGAATCGCATTCACCTCTACGCGGGATAACGGCTGGGCGCAGATCTACGTGATGAACGCGGACGGCTCCGGCCAGACGAACCTGTCCAACACATTCCTCAGCCAGCACAACGACGACTGGGCCGCCTTCAACCGGACGGGCACGAAGATCGCTTTCGTATCCGACCGCACCGGCTCCTGGAACGTCTTCACCATGAACGCGGATGGCTCAGGCCAGACGCAGGTGACCAGCTTCTCCGGCTCCGGTGCGGCGTTCATGATGGAGCCGGCTTGGAGCGCGGACGGCAGCAAGATCGTCTTCGTGGCCCGGCAGGTCTTCGCTTCCAACCCCACCTGGGAGATCTATCTCATCAGCGCGGACGACACGGGACTCAAGCAGCTCACGTCTAACCCCGCCACTTCGGTATCGCCGGGTGGGGACTACGGCCCCGCCTTCAGCGCGGACGGAACCAGGATCCTCTTCTCCCGGTTCGTCGACCCATCCGGTATCTCCGGAAACGGGCAGTACGATTTCTGGACCATGAGCCCGGATGGCAACAACCAGGCTCTCTTCGCCTCCGGCCTGGGCAACCCGGATCCGCCCTCCTTCAGCCCCAGCGGCAAGATCGCCTATGGCGGGAACGACCTCGTTACCAATCTGCCCAACTCGCCGTTTCCCGGGACCGACATCAGCGTGATGAACGCGGATACTACGGGCCAGACGATAGTAACCTCGGGCGGCAGCAGCAACCTGCGTCCGTCGTTCAGCACCGACGGCACGCTCATCGCCTTCGACTCGGACCGCAGCCAGCCGGCATATCCGGGTGGTCCGTCCGGCGGCACGGAAGTCTACGTGATGAACGCGGACGGCACCAATGTCCAGCAGCTCACGTTCTCGGTGCCGACTCCGAACGGCCCTTCCTGGAGCGCCCGCCCTTCGTTTGTGCCGGGCACAGCGGCCGTGACGACGCCTCCGACACCCACCGACTCAGTTGCGATCACCAGGCTGGAGTACGGGACCTCGCAGCGGCAGCTCCGCATCGAGGCCACCAGCACCAGCCTGACCGTAACGCTGAAGGCCTACGCCACCTCCACCGGCGCCCTCATCGGCGCGCTCACCAACGTGGGAGGAGGCAAATATCAGGGCCAGTTCGTCGGCATCGCCAATCCTGTGAGCGTCACGGTCATCAGCAGCGGTGGCGGCTCCGCCACCGCCACGGTGTTCGTCCACAACTGAAGCGACCGATTACGTCGAGAAAATGTCGGTGGGGTTCCTCACCGGCAGTCAAAGGGGCGCGGCGTCTTGGCCGCGCCCCTCTTTATCACTCTCTCACGGTCCGGACAGCCCTTCAGAAACCCAGATCGCGCAGGGACTTGAGCAGCCGCTGCAGGCAGCGCGCCCGCGTAGGGCCAATGCTCCCTATCGGCATGTTGAGGGCGTCGGCGGCTTCGTTGTAGGCGAGAGGCGGATCGCGCACGTAGAGCAGGCTCAGAAGCTCGCGACAGCGATCCTGAAGCCGGTCCATCGCGACGCGTACCATCCGCTGGTCCTCCAGCTTGAGCGCCTGCTCGTCCGGCCGGTCCGCCTCCTCCTGCGACACAGGCTGCGCCCGCTCCATTTGCCACTCCTCTTCCGGCATCTGGCCGGGGGAGGCGGCCCGCCTCCGTTGGAAGCGCCAGATTTCTCGCTTGGTGGTGGAGGCGAGCCAGCCCGCCAGTTTCTCCGTGTCCCGCACGTCTCCCAGGTGCCTGTAGAGGAGGAGGAACACGTCCTGGAAGAGGTCGTCGGCGTCGGCGCGTGAGACGCCCTGACGGAGCAGAAGAGAGTAGACGAATGACTCGTACCGTTCTACGAGCGCATCCCAGGCGTCGGCATTGCCTGAGAGGCAGGCCGCGGCGAGCCGGTCATCCGGCATCTGCGTGAATCGAGCAAGCGCCATGACGTAAAGCGCGGCGCTACCCTCTCCCTTCGGGTAGGGGTGAGGGCAGCCGCACTTAATAGTAGCGCACCAACGTCCCCACTTTCACGCGTACTTCCGCGAGCTACCTTCCACCCGAATCGGGGCGGGCACGCCGCCCAGCCCCTAGACTGACTACTGACTACTGACTACAGACTACTGACTACCGCCTCACTGTCCTACCACGGCGAACGGCGCCCAGTGGTACGGGTGCGGGTACTCTTCGCGGGTCTCTTGCTGCGCCCGGCGCAGCGCCGCGGCGGGGGTCTCTCCGCCGGCCATGAGGCGATAGAAGCGGGGCATCAGGTTCGCGGTGGCGGCGTCGTCCGCCGGCCACAGGCTGGCCGACACGGTGCGGACTCCGGCCGACAGAAAGCCGCGGAGTAGACCGAATAGCTCGTCGCCGGGCTCTACAAAGGAGACGGCCGTGCGGCAGGCGGAGAGGGTCGCCAGGTCACACTCCAGCCGCAGCTCATACAGCTCCCGCGCCAGAAGCCACCCGTCCGAAAACCGCAGCCCGGAGAAGAGCGGGTTGTCCGCCCGATAGAGGCCGTGCGTCGCCAGGTGGATGATCCGGCTGCACGGCGCGTTGTCTCGGAAGCGATCCGTCGTGGCCTGTTCCGCAAGGAAGAGCGAAGCGCCCGGCAGCATCTCTGCGAGCGTTTCGGCCTCCGACGCCACGTGCTCGATGCCCGCGTCCGGCACGGCCATCAATAACGCCTTCCCGTCCGTGCGCACGCGGCGAGAGCGGCCCAGGGCGCGCGCCGCGCCCTGGCTCCAGACGGCGGAGCTGGGAGAGTAGAGCAGCTCCCACCTGTCCAGCGCATAGCAGCTCCCGTCCAGGAAGGCGTGGAACGGCAGGCCGTGGAGGGCGCCGTGCGGTGCCACGATGAGCCGGTCCTGGGGGAGCAGATCCGCCACGGGACGCAGCAGCAGGTCGTACAGCCTGGCCAGGACACCGCGGATCGCCTCGAGGTTTGGCACGGCGGCGCCGGGCCTCCCGAGGCCGGCCTTCTGTAGGTGGAACCGCAGCCTGCGGGCAACGTGCTCCACTTCCGCGAGAGAGGCGAGGCGGCGCCGGCTCCTCACGCGCCGCCCATTCACCACGAAGGCGCACACCTGCCCGCGCGCAACGTAGAACTCCAGCAGCGCCTCGTTCGGAGCGAGCAGGTCCCGCAGAGTGTCCGGGCCGGGGACATCGCCTGTTAGAACCGCCTCCGACCGCTCGGAGCGCGACACCTCCAGCCGTCGAAGCGCGGACCGGTACTCGCGCTCGAGCCGCGATACCTCTTCCGGCGATGTCCCCTGGCCGGAAGCCAGCCTCTGGTGCTCCGGATCCTCTGTGGAGTGCAGAGCGTGGTACTGACGGCTCAGCTCCGCCCTGAGTTGGGCGATGCGCTCCAACAGCGCGGCGTCCTGCTCTCCCGAGGTGGCGATGCGCTGCTCCAGGGAGGTCCGCAGCCGCTCCAGGAGCAGGCGGGACTTGGCGCGCTCCACGTACTCCAGCGCCGTAGCCGCGTCACGCGGGCCGCCGCGCTCCAGCAGCGCATCTACCAGGTCTTCGTAGACGGCCAGCTTGTCCCGCAGGAAGGCCACGTGCAGCTCCTCCGGGGCGATGAGCGTGCGCGCGTCCTCCAGAGAAGCGGCCGCGCGGCGGAAGCAGCGGATAGCGCGCGCCAGATCTCCCTGCCGGCGATAGTAGCGGCCCAGCGCATGTTCGGCGCGGCACTCCAGCCAGCCGTGTGCCTGCCGTCGGGCCACGCGGGCCACGGCCCGCATCCGGCTGGTCGCGTCGATCCCCTCCGCCAGATCCGCCGCGGCGGGCACGAAGCGTGCCTCCGCCGACCAACCGGCCAGGCGCCCGCGCGCGAAGGTGCGCGCGGCCGCGTATGCCTCCTGCCGCGCCTCATCGACCTGTCCCGTGCTCTGCAGCAGGGTGGCCCGGATGAGGTGCACGTGAGCCCCCTGGAGGCGGTTCTTCTGGCCCCGGAAAACGGCTTCTACCCGCGTCAGCGCCTCCAGGGCCTCCGCGCTCCGGCCTTCCGACGCGAGGATGGCGGCACGGCCCAGCTCGCACTTGGCGCGCTCATAGTCCACGGAAGCGCGCGCGAACACCTCAATGCCCCTATCGTATGCCTCCAGCGCCTCCGGGTGGAGGTTCAGCGCGCGGTAGGTGTCGCCGATGTCCAGGTCTGCCTTGGCCGCCTCTATCTCCTGGCCCCGCTCCTCGAACGCCTCCCGTGCGCGCGTGAATGCGGCAAGGGCAACGGCGTGCATCCCGGAGACAAATCGCAGGTAGCCCACGTTGCCCGCGAGCATGGCCGCCTCCAGAGGGAGGTCCGCCTCGGCAAAGGCGGCCGAGGCGCGATCGTACAGGCCGATGGCTTCGTCGACACGGTTGAGGTGGGTGAGGACGTTTGCCTCGTTCGCCTCTATGCGGGCCAGGGTCACTCGGTCTCCAAGAGCCTCCAGCGCCGCGCCCGCCCGGCGGTAGGCGTCGAGAGCCTGGTCGTACCGGTCGCGGCGGAAGTGGAGGTTGCCTACGTTCACCAGGACTTTGGCCGAATCGTCCAGCGCCTCCAGGTCGCGGAAGCGCGAATCGAGCCGCTCCGCGAGCGTGACAGCCTCCTCGTACCTGCCGAGCCAGCCTAGCGAGTCGATGGCGCCGAGCTGGACCTGCGCGGCCAGGCGGGCGTCGCCGGCCTCTTCCGCGCGCCGCTCCGCCGTCGCCATAGCGGCAAGCGCCTCCTCGTGCCTCCCGAGCTGCCTCAGCGCCTGGGCAACGGTCCGGTGAGCCAGGGCCTCGTCCCGCGCGGCGCCACGATGGCCCGCCACGGAGGCGGCCAGTCCCGCGATGCGGCCAGCCTCTTGAGGGCTCTCACGCAGGGCGGCGCGGGCGCGGTCCAGAAGATAGGCCGCCGCCCCGGCGTGGGCGGCGGCCTCCCCTAGCAATCGCTCCCGCTCTTCCACTCCGGAAGCGTGGAGCAGTTGGTCGCATGTCTCTTGCATAGCGTCTCTAGATGCCTATCGGGACTTCCGGAAGCAGGAGCTCGCCCTCCGGCAGGTCCAGGCGCACGGAGTAGAGCCCCGGCTTTACCCCGGCCATGTGGAACTCGTCCTCCTCCAGGCTGGCGGCGCTCTCTGCGCCTACCGCCAAGAGGGAGGCGGAGGCCGGTCGCACCGGCGCCCCCTGCGTCGAGACCTGGCCGATCAGGTACCAGCTCCCGGCGGGCTGGCGCTCTTGCCAGAGCTCCACCTCGTACGGTCCCGCTTCAAACCGGAGCTGGTAATCCACCGCCGCCTCGCCGCGTGCTCCCGCCAGAGCAGGGCGGGTCCGGCTGTCGAACACCAGGCGGGCGAGAAGGGACGGCCGGCGCTTCGGCTCGTAGCGCTCGCGGAATAGCGCTCGGGCGCGCTCCCGTGCCGCATCCGGCGCATGCTCCAGGGGCGCCGCGCTCATCGCGGAGAAGAGGCGACCCAAACCGGCAAGCTGCTCTTTGCAGGAGGAGCAGCCCTGTGCCAGATGCTCGCGCACCTGCCGGACCTCCTGCTCTCCCGCGTGGCCCTCGTGGTAGTCAACCAGTATCTCAAAAGGCATTCCGCAGCGCTTCATAGGAGTGTCTCCCTCGGGAACATGGACGGATAACTACAGTATAGAGGAGGCATACGGGCCAATAGATACATACGGCGTACAAAAAGAGGGGCATGTCCGTTGGTGGAACATGCCCCGGTGCCGCGGGAAGCCGCGCCGTGGCGGCCTCCGGTCAACGCGCCGCGATGACCGCGGCTTGAACGTCTATAATCCCCTTACCGAGCTGGCCGTGGTAGAGCGGATTGAAGGTATCGATGTTGTGGGCGGTGCCGCCGATGTCTCCCGCCACGTTGCCGGCGCTCCAGCGCGGCATGCGGGCGACGATCAGCGCCGCCTCCGCGGAGACGAAAGGCGCCGCGAACGACGTTCCGGACCAGTCCGCGAATCCGCCGTCATAGAAGGTGCTGCGGATCGCATTTCCCGGCGCCGAGACCCAGATAGCCGATCCATAGTCCGAGAAGCTGGACTTCGTCTCGTTGCTGTCCACAGACGCGACAGCGATTACGCCGGCCCGCAGCGCGGGATAGAGGATCTGGTTCGACCCATCGTTGCCCGCCGCGGCGACCATCACCACCTGCGCGTTGCGCGCCTCATCGATCACATCGATCATAGCGTCCGATAGCCGGGTAGTCCCCAGACTCATGTTCACCACACGCGCGCCAGCCTTCACTGCATAGTGCAGTCCTTTGGCCACATTCAACATGCTGGCCACGCCATCGCCGTTCATCACACGCACCGGCAGAATCATGGCGCCGGGCGCGATACGGGCGATGATGCCGGCCACCATCGTTCCGTGCCCGGCGGCCGTATTGGTGACGCCATCCGGCAGATCCCAGGGGAGCTGGCCGGGGTTCAACACGTTGTAGCCGGGCAGATAGTTATTCGCCAGCGCGGGGTGGTTGAAGGTTGCGCCCGTGTCCAGCACGGCCACGATGACGCCCGCGCCGGTGGAGAGGCTGTTGGCGCTGCCCACGTTCGCCTGCGCATAGGGGGTCTGTATATCTGGAGTACCGTCTTCAGTGCAGTCGCCCAGGGTCTGGTAGGAGCCCGGGGTCGCGGTGCCGTCGAACGCGTAGTGGTACTGCTTACCGTGGAGCTCCGGCGAGGAGATCTCGTCGTCCGTCTCGGACCAGACCACGCGGCTATCGCCGCTGAATAGCGTGGCCGCCTGGTCCTCCGTATAGCCACCTGGCAAAGAGAGGCTGTAGATGCTCAGGTCCGGTATCCCGTCCAGCACTGTCGCACCGTAGCTGGACGCGAAGGCAGTAACGTCCTGCCCGGCCTGGAGCCGCACCAAAACGTGGCCGGATACGAATCCGTCCGCCGCCGCGCCTCGCGGGCACAGGAGGGCGGGCGCGAGCCAGAGTAGAAGCCGCGCGATCCTCTGGATCTTCCCAACGAATAACCGCATATCATCCCTTCTTGCGCGCGGCCCCATGATCCGCACGCCGATTTCAACAATATCTAGTAGCGTCGAGGCCCCTGGCGGTCACCGGGCGCCGGAGCCGTCTGATGGATACACGATCCATGAGGAGGTGAGGCGGGCGATAAATACACCCAATATCGAGGAATTTCCTCTGCAGCCTGGAAAACGCGATGTCAGACTCGGATTCCGAGAAATCGGAGCAGATCGGGAAGGTCTCTGCCCGTGCCGTCGGGGGCTGCGCCAAGCTCTTCGGCGGGAGCGCCCATCCGGTTGACCCAGAAGGTGGGATAGCCGAAGGACTTCGCCCCAGCCGCGTCCCAACCGGCGAACGCCACAAAGAGGATCTGGCGTTTGGCCAGCCGGAAGGCGTCGACGCCCAACTGGTAGGCGCGCGGATCCGGCTTATAGGTGCGCGCCCGGTCCGTGCTGAGGACGTGGTCGAACAATCCCCGGAGGCCGGAGCCCTCGATGCCGGCGGCGAGCATCCGCGGGGTAGCGTTGGAGAGGAAGGCCAGCCGAAGGCCGGCTTCGTGGAGCGCGCGCAGAGCCGGCAGTACGTCCGGGTAGGCCCTCAGCTCCTGGTACGCCTGCATGAGCCTCGCCCGCCTGTCCGGTGTGAGATCAAGCTTGAGCGATCGAGCCGCGAACGCCAGCGCCTCGTCCGTTACCTGCTCGAAATCGGCGTATCGACGCGACAGGGCGCGCAGCCAGGTGTACTCGAACTGCCGCGTGCGCCACAACGCGCTAAGCTCCGCTCCCCGCCCGGGAAAGAGCTGCTCCGCGAGCGCGAATACGGGACGTGGGTCGAAGATGGGGAACGCGTCGAACGCAAGGGCCCGGATGACGCGCTCCGTAGGCTGAGGCTCCGGCTCAAAGCGGCCGACGGCAAATCCCGCCGTTACGCCTTGGACAAACTCCCGGCGATTGAGAATCATGGGCGGCTCCCTGAAGAGTTCGGTTGCTTACCGTACGGGGAGCCGCCGCCGCTGTGATCCGGACGCTGGGGTTCAGAACGCTTCCAGGCGCGGATGTAGTCTATGTCGTACGTGGACGGCAGGTCCTGGTCCCGGGGAAGGCCGAACCAATCGCCCATGGTCTCACTGTCGAGCTTGAGGGTGAGCGGCTGGTGCCAGTGGGTGTTAGGGTCGCATTCCCGCCATTTCGGACGTGCTCTATTCCTGTTCAGCCAATCGCGAAAGGCGCCACTCAAGTGCCTGCTGTGCCGTCATGGCGCGACAGTGTGTATCGGGAGGACTGATCAGCGGATTCCCGATGAAGTGGGTTCGGTCGTGCGTCACCAGTACGTCCACCAGGCACTCCTCTGCCGCAGCCAGTATCCGGGCATCATTCCGATAGCCCGTCAGGCCGACACAGTATTCAATCGTTTGGTCGGACGGAGGAAGGGTCGTGGCGAAGTTCGCCTCGTGGATCGTAACTGCGAAGAGAGCCACTACGGTGGAAGAGTATCGCCTGAGGATCGCGTCGCACTCGCGCAGCACGTCCGGGCTGATACGCATGTCGACTGCCTGCGCTTCACCCAGTCCAAAGAGCTCGTAGTAGGGTGAGTCATCGACCGCGAACATCACATCGATCAAGGCGCTGCTATCCCAAAATAGGCGCGGCCTATCCGCCATCTTTCTCCCGCAGGCGTCGAAGGTCAGCGAGCATCTCCTCAAGGGTCGCACCTTCCCCGACTAGGGTATCTCTGAGTTCCTTGAGCGCTGAGGCAGCACGGCCGCCGCGTGGGGTGAGGACTAGCACTCCACCTTCTACGATGCGCAGGCTATACTGTTGCCCGTCCTCTATGCCGAGCCTATCTCGTACAGACTTAGGAATCGTGATCTGTCCACGCCTAGCAACCTCTACAGTAGGTCCCATCCACTTCTCCGAAATCTGATTTCCGCCGACGGAATTCCGTGCGGGTGATACATTATATTACGCCGTACGCGAACGCCTTCGGCCCGATGTTGTGGGATAGCTTTGCGGTGCGGATCCGCGCAAGGCACAATGCCCTTGCGGATCCCTGGATGGACTATCTCTTTCTATCTCGCCCGGAGCTGGAGGAGCTGGCCGAAAGCGGGGGCTGGCGCGTGAAGCCGATGATCGGGGACGGCCCGATATGCGCGGCGGTACTGGCGCAGGTGTTCGGGTGTTTCGGATTCCGGTCCTGAACACCTGAACACCTGAACACCTGAACACCCGGCCCTACGCCCTCACCATCATCGCCGGGGCTTGGCTCCGGAGTCGCTTGAGCGCGCGCAGCTCTATCTGCCGCACGCGCCCGCGCCGGTTACCGGCGCAGGTACTCCATGAACCAGTCCCTCGCCAGACGCGCAACGGTTTCCAGCGCCCCCGGCTCCTCGAACAGGTGAGTCGCTCCAGGCACGATCTCGAGCCGCTTGACGCCCGAGATCTCCTGGTACGCCCGCCGGTTCAGCGCCAGCACCTGGGTGTCCTCGCCGCCGACGATGAGCAGCGTGGGCGACGTGACGCGCGAAAGGTACGGGGCCGCCAGCTCCGGTCGGCCTCCCCGGCTAACCACCGCGCGGATGATGCTGCCGGCGAAAGCAGCGGACGTGAGCGCCGCCGCCGCGCCCGTGCTCGCCCCGAAGTAACCGACCGGGAGCCGCCCCGCGTCGCGGTCCCGATGCACCCACGTCGTTGCCTTTACTAGACGCGTCGCGAGCAGGTCGATGTCGAAGCGGTAGTCGTAGCCGGGCTCCTCGTCCGGGGTCAGGAGGTCAAAGAGGAGGGTGGCGAACCCGGCCTCCTGGAGCAAGGCGGCAACGAAACGGTTGCGGGGGCTGTGCCGGCTGCTGCCGCTGCCGTGCGCGAAGAGCACCACGCCGCGCGTGGAATAGGGGACGGTGAGCGCCCCCTCCAGCAGCGCCTGTCCGGACGGGATCCGGACCTCTCTCTGTACGCGCATATCCTTGCCTCCCGCGTTTTACGCACCCACCTCCATTCTAGCGGTCAATCGCGCTTAGAACAAGGACCGATTACGCATCGTGTGCTAAGGAGTGTCCTCCACTACGAAGGTGACCTGCCCGCCGCCCTGCTTCCAGTAAGTGTCGAGAAGCGATTCCAGCTCCTTGCGACGGGTGGTGAACAGCTCGCGGCTTACGGTCAGCGTTTGGGCCGCGCCGTCCAGCATGGTGAGGTCCGGCTTTACCAGGAAGTCCAGGCGAGCCGCGTCCTGGGCGCCGCTGCCGTTGTTCAGGGACTCGCCGGCCTTGCGGCCGTCCGGAGAAGCGCCCGTCCACCGGCCCATGAGCGTATCCCCCTCATCGTCGGGGATGGCCGCGAGGTACGAGGTCAGCCCCACTGCCTCGGCCTGACGGCGGGCCGTCTTGCAGACGTGCTCGTCTACCGTCGCCAGCATCCGGCCGGCCACCTCGTGCGTGCCGTACTTGGGCGCGGCGAGCAGCAGCTCGCGCAGCTCCTCATGACCCTCGAAGTCGGCGTCCAGCGCGGCCAGAAGATCCTCCGGCGATACACGCCGCTGGTCGTAAACGAGCAGCTTGATGGCGGTAAGGCTGTCCGCCACGCTGGCGTTGCCAAACGTCTCGAGCGTGCCGGTCAGGATCTGCGCGCCGCCGGCGAGCAGCGGTCTGTTCCGCTCCAGGCACTCGTCGTACAGCACGCTCAGATAGAGGAACGCGGCGTGCTCGCCCGCCGCACGGTACGTCAGAGCCTGCTGGCGCGCCAGGAGCGCCACGAAGTGGTCCACCTGCCAGCAGAACGATTCCCACAGCTTCTCGAACGTGGGGAACTCCTTCAGGCTGCCCAGCGGCAGGCCCACTATCTTGCCGGCCACCGGGTCTCTTCCGTTCCGGAGAGTGACCTCCAGCGCCTTGAGCAGGTTGATAGCGCCACAGGGGCTCGCGATGCTCCGGTGCTCGATGGCATACTCACCACCTCCAAAGACGATGTACTGCTCCGCCTCCCGGCGCCCCACCTTGAAGCCACTCACCAGCGCCGGCACGTTCGCCGTGTCGTTGCACAGAGTAATGGCGCCGCCTTCGCCTATTACGTCCAGCGCCTTGCGCAGGAGCGCGCCGTTCATCCCGTTGTAGCAGCGCAAGGCGAGCCGGGGCCCACCCTCCGGCGCTCCCCGCATCGACTCGATGGCCAGCAGGGCGAACCGGTCCGCGGTATCCTCGATCGTTCTGCCGAGGCCGCCCACCGTTATCCACTGCCGCGACACGCCACGCTCCGCCATGAGCTGCCATAGCGACCGGAGCAGGCGCACCGCCTCGTCCGGAGTAAGGATGAGGGCATCAAGGTCGTGCGCCAGGAACCCGCAGAGGTAGACGTCCATCCGGCCGTACGTCCGGATGTCCCCCACAAGGGTGTACAGCCAGAAGAGCTGGAGGGCCTCCCGGAAGGAGGCGGGAGCGGCCGTCCGGAGGCGGTCCAGGATCTCCGCCATCCTGCGCAGCTCTCGGCTTCGGTCAGGGTCCGCGGTAGCGCGGGCCTGCGCGTCCGCCTGCCGGGTGTAGAAGTGGCATGCGTCGGAGAGGGTGTCCAGCGCCATCCGCATGCCGTTGTACAGGGAGAGGTCGCCGGCGCTTCCCGCGGCCCGCCGGCGATAGCTGTCCACGTCTTCCCGCAGGCCCGGGACGCCTCGGTGAAGGAGCTTGCCGAAGTCCGGGCAGCCGCCCGCGATGCGGTACCGCGGAAAGCCCACGCCCGGCTCGCCGCTCCAGTTGTCGGAGGGCATCAATTGCGCCATGTCCGGGGGGAATGCGCCGCGGACTCGCGCCGCCGTGCTCTCGGAGCGCCAGAACGTCCCCAGATCTCGAGCGGCATCCCGCTCCGCCCTGCTGAGCGGTGTGGAGGCAAGCTCCTGCTCGTCGAAGCTGCTGTAGTAGCCGAACGCGGCCGTGCCGCACTCGTCCGGGCTGAGCCCCACCGGTCCGGGCTGCATACGCCCCGCCAGCAGGTCCCCCTCCTGGATAGGCTGGAAGGCGTCCGGGTAGTACGCGCGCACGCACCACGCTTCGCGGAGGGCCTGCGGGTCGTTGGCCTGCCTCCGATACGTCTCCGTAAACCTCTGCTCTATGGCGTAGGCGCTGCTCTGTACGCGCACTTCTCTCTCCTGCCGGTCTGGGGTATGTGACCCTCGTTCGCAAGTCTCCCGCACGTTCCCTGCCTCGTACCCAGATTGGCCGGGCGGCGGATTCCGGGATAGAATGGAACGGGAGGGCACAGATGGAGGGAGGCACGGACGCACCACTCAAGCCAGTCTCCGGTGCGCGGCTGGCGGTGGGCATCATCCTGGCGCTGCTGTTCGCGGCCGTGCCGGTGGTCGTGATGCTGCGTTACGGCTACGCCGCCGGGCTCATCGCGGCCGCTGCCGTCGCCGCTCTGTGGGTGGAGCTCGCGCCCGTCCCATATGGGAGCGGTGGCACCATTCTGACGACCCTATTCTCCACGCTCGTCATTGTGAGCGCCAGCGGTGTGGGCATCCTCTCCCTGATGGCGCTCTTCGCCCGCATGATGATCGGCCTGATGCAGCGGTAGCGCGGCGGGTGACAAGATGACCAGGACTCCGGATTCATCCCTCATCCCTCATCCCTCATCCCTTGCATTCACCAAGATGCAGGGCGTGGGCAACGACTTTGTAATGGTCGACGGCCGCGCCTACCGCGGATTGGACTGGCCCCGTCTGGCGGTAGAGATGTGCCACCGCAAGCTCGGCGTGGGTGCGGACGGCCTCCTGGTGGTGGAGGAGTCCACCGAAGCGGAGGCCTCCATGCGCATGTTCAATCCGGACGGCACGGAGGACGTCTGCGGCAACGGCCTCCGGTGCGTCGCCCGCTTTGTGGCTGAACGTGGATGGGGGGAGGGAGAGAAGGGGAGTCTTCTGCTTCCGGCCTCACGACTCACGACTCACGACTCACGACTCTCCATTTCCACGCTTGCCGGCGTGCGGCGGGCAACGGTGCATCCGGACGGAACAGTGACGGTGGACATGGGGCCGCCTCGGTTTGCACCGGAGGAGATACCGATAGTGGCTCCGGGCCCCCGGGTGGTGGATTACCCGATAGGCGTAGCGGGCGAGGTACTGACGGTCACGGCTCTCTCCACTGGCACCACGCACACGGTCCTCCTGGTGGACGCGCTCCCGGAGGACGACCGCTTCTTCCGGTTGAGCCCTTTGATAGAGCATCATCCGCTCTTCCCGGAACGGACCAGCATCATGTGGACGCAGGTGACGGGTCCAGACGCGCTCAGGCTGCGGATCTGGGAGCGCGGGGCGGGCGAGACGTGGGGATGCGGGACCGGAGCGTGCGCGGCGGCGGTGGCCGCAATCCTTCACGGCCTGGTCCGGAGCTCGGTCACCGTCACCAGCAGAGGGGGAGAGCTCCGCGTGGAGTGGCGCGAAGGGGAGACCATCCTGCAGACCGGCCCGGCGGAGTACGTCTACGAGGGGACTTACCCGCTAAGAGGCTCGTCCCCTTAGTGGTCTATCCGGCTTTCGCGGGTTCAACAACTTGAGCTCGTTCACGCCCGTCTGCGGCCCCGTACTGGGGCGGAAGTAGTCACATCTCACGGCGCCAGTTCAGGGCGGAGATGAGGGTGGCCTGGTCCGCATAATCCAGGTCGCCGCCGGCCGGAAGACCGTGGGCGATGCGGGTGACCTTGAGGTCCATGGGTCTGAGCTGCCGGGCGAGGTAGAAGGCGGTTGCCTCCCCCTCTACCGTGGGGTTGGTGGCCAGAATGACTTCCGTGGTGTTGTTGCGGGAGAGGCGCGGGAACAGCTCGCGGATGCGCAGCATGTCCGGCATCACGCCCTCCTGGGGAGAGATCACGCCCTGGAGCACGTGGTAGAGGCCGCGGTACTCGTTGGTCTTCTCCATGGCGATGAGATCCCGCGGCTCGGCCACCACGCACATGAGGCCGCGGTCCCGGCGCGGGTCCCGGCAGATCTCGCAGAGCTCCTGGTCCGTGAAGTTGAAGCACTCCTTGCAGAAGCCTACCTTCTCCTTGACCTCCAGGATAGCCTCGGCGAGCCTGGACGCCTCCTCCTTGGGCACTCGGAGCAGGTAGAAGGCCATCCGCTGGGCGGACTTCGGCCCGATCCCGGGCAGCTTTTCCAGCTCGCCTACCAGTCGGGCGAGGGGCTTGGCGTAGTGAAGCATGAAATTTTCAATTTTCAATTTTCAGTTTTCCATTTGCGGCCTGGATCAACGGAGAACTTGTCAAGAGCGCCGCCTTCCCAATTGAAAATGGAAAATTGAAAATCGAAAATACAGTCACTTGTCTATTATCCCACACTCCACCGGAATGGAGGACGGGATGTTCCGGTCTCCGTGCAGGTAGCGTACGACGACGTTGATGGTCTGCGTGCCGATGCGGTCCGGATACTGGACGGCGTCCGCCTTGAGCAGGCGTTTGGGGTTATGGATGGACTCGACCGCCTCCTTTGAGCCGTCGTAGCCGACGATGAGGAGGTCGGTCCGGCCGGCCTGTTCGGCGGCGGCCTGTGCACCGAGGGCGGTATTGTCGTTGATGCCGAAGATGGCGTTTAGCTGCCGGCCGTGCTTGAGCAGCATGTTCGCGGCAATGTCCGCCGACCGGGCGCGCTCCCCCTTACCGCTCTGGTCATCCACGATGGCGATGGCCGGAGCCTTGCTTGCGAGCTCCTCCTTGAACCCGGCGACACGGTCCGAGACGCTGGTGACCTCCGGGAAGTCGATGATGGCCACGTTGCCCTTGCCGTGGAGGAGTTGGACCAACCTGTCCGCGACCAGGCGGCCGCCCTGCCGGTTGTCCGAGGCGATGTGACACACCACCGGCGCGCCCTCCGCCTTTATGTCGGCGGTAAAGACGGGGATCTTGGTCGCCGCGGCCTTCTTCACCGCACCGGCCACGCCGGTAGAGTTGACAGGGCAGAGGATGATGGCATCATCCTGCTGCGTGATGAAGTTATCTATCTGGTCCGTCTGGCGCTTGAGGTCGTTGTTGGCGCTCTGGATGTCCAGGTCGATGGCCTGCTTGGCCGCGGCGTCCTGCATGGCCTTCTTCATCACCTGGTAGAACTCGTCATCCTCCTTGAGGAGCGTGACGCCCACCCGATAGCGCTTCGCCGCCTGCCCGCCGCCCGGCGCCGAAGGGGCCGAGCCCTTCCCGCACCCCGCTAGCAGCATCGCGGCCCCGAACAACGTGGCTGCTAGGCGACCAAAATCCAAAATCGAAAATTGAAAATCGAAAATTCCTCTACCCTCCCAGCCGTTTGAGGGCTTCTTTGGCGGCGGCGTTGCCCGGGTCCTGCTTGACCGCCTCGCGGTACTGCTGGAGGGCGCTCGGCTTCTGTCCGTTCTTCTCATAGAGCCCCGCGAGCTTCACGCGGTACTGGGCCGTGAGAGTAGGGGGCAGGCTGGGCACGCGGAGGATCTCCTCGTACATCTTGATGGCGTCCGCCGGCCGGTTGGCCGCCTCGTACCGGTCGGCCAGGTAGAGGCGGGTGGCGTAGTCGTTGGGATCCAGCGCCACGGCCTGGCGGTAGGCGGCCAGCGACTCCTCCGGCTTACCTGAGCGGTTCAGGATCTCCCCGTACTTGCGCTGGAAGACGGCGTCGTTCGCGGCGCGGCCCTTGGCCACCTGGCTGAGGAAGCTGAGCATCGCGTCCATCTGGTTGGCCTTGCGGGAGGCGGCCTCATACTGCGTGAGCGCCACGATGTTGTCGTTCCGCTCGTTGATGCGGGCCTGGAGGAAGGAGAGCCAGACGCTCATCCGCCCCTCTGCCTGGTAGAGGTTGGCCAGCTTGCCGTAGGCCTGCGGGTCCTCCGGCTGGTCCTGCAGGGCCCGCATGTAGGCGGAGCGGGCGAGCTCCGTCTTCTTCTGCTTCTCCTGGAACTCGCCTATCTTGAGCCACGCCCACGCAGGGTGGGGATCCGATTCGGCGACGCGCTCCAGCTCCTGGATGGCCTCCGCCGGCTTGCCCCTCCGATCCAGCAGGTCCGCGTACTGGGTCCGGACAGCCGTGTTGAGCGGGTTGGCGGCGATCGCCTGGCGGTACTCGGCGAGGGCGGCTTCCGGCTTGCCCTGATGCTCCAGGATACGCGCCAGAGCGGCGGCGTTGGACGGATCGCTGGGCGCCAGCTTCTCCAGAGCGCGGTACTGGGCAATGGCCTCGTCGTACTGTTTCTGGGCCTCAAGCTGGTGGGCCAGCTTCGCGCGCACGGCGGTGTCGCCCGGATTCGCGGCGACCGCGGCGCGATAGGCGATGACGGCGAGGTCCGGCTTCTTCTCCTCTATATAGAGGTCCCCCAGGGCGGCCTGGGCCTTGGCGTTGCCCGGGGCGATACGGACCGCGCGCTCGATGGCGGCTTCCGCATCGGCGCTGCGCTTCTGGCCCTGGCGCACCCGGGCCAGCCCCAGCAGGGGCTCCGGGTCGCGCGGGAAAGCGGCGGCCATGCGGGTATAGAGGGCGGCAGCCCTCTCCGGCTGCGCCTGCTGCTCCTCCAGGTATGCCAGTCCGGCGTAGGCCCGCTCCGGCGGGTTCTTGGCGGCGAGGGCGCGCTGGAAGTGGATGTTGGCGGCCTCCAGCAGCTCCTGGCGCCGGGGCGCGGCGGTCTCGCCCAGAGCAGCATACATCTCCGCAATCGCTGTGTCGGAGAGCAGCACAGGGTCGTTCGCAGTGATGGTGAGCGCATCGCGGAAGTGCTGCACCGCCTCGTGGTAGTTCTGGAGCCTATAGTAGATCCGGGCCAGGTTCTGGTGGGCATTGCCCATGCGCGGCGCCAGGTCTATCGCGTGAAGGTAAGAAGCGATGGCGAGGTCTTGGAGTCGAGAGTCGAGAGTCGAGAGTCGAGAGGCCGGATTCCGTCCGTCATCCGTCTGCCGTCTGCCGTCATGCGCGTTTGCATCCGCGAGCTGGGCGGCCAGGCCGATGTTGAAGAAGTTGTCGGCGTCAGGCGGCAGGAGGATGGCGGCGTGCTGGAAAGCGTCCAGGGCGGCGCGATACGCTTTGCGGCGCATCTCAATGACGCCGATGAACATGTAGGCGCGGCCGTTCTTCGGATCGAGCTGGAGGACTCGCCGGTAGGCCGCCTCAGCCTCCGCGTAGCGGCCTTCCTGGCCGAGCATAGAGGCGACGTTGAACTGCGCTTCCGGGTTCTTGGGGGCGAGGCGGACCGCCTCGCGGAACTGACGCTCAGCAGCGGCATAGCTGTGCGCGTTGGCGAGGCAGGTGCCCAGCGCGAAGTGCGCTTGCGGGCTATTGGGATCCAGTGTTAGGGACCGCGCGGCCTGCGCTCTCGCTTCGCCCCATCGGTGCTGATTCACGTACATGAGCGAGAGCTGGACGTGCGGCTGCGCGAGCTTGGGATCCAACTCGATGGCCCGGCGGTAAGCGGCCTCCGCGTTCACCTGCTCGCCTCGTCGCTGGTAGATGAGACCGAGATTGATGTAGGCGGGCGCCGCTTTGGGGGCGATCTTGAGGAGCTCGTGATAGGCGGTGATGGCCCCGTCCAGCTTGCCGTGCGTCTGGAGTGTTGCCGCCTTCTGAAAGAGGGCCGCGGCCTTCACGGCCTCTGGCGAGGGCACCGAGGCTGGCCTTCGAGCGGCGGGAGGGGGTCCCGGGCGTGCGGCGCTGGGCGCCGGCCGGGCCTGGCCCCCCGCCGCCGACGCACAAAGAGCGGCAGCCATACCGAGGGCTGCCGCGGTGATGCTTACCTGTACTCGTCTCCGCAACTTCGCTTCCGGGCTCCTACATTAAATAGCTGTATCCAGCTTCCCGATTCAGGAGAAGGGGACGGTTGGCTGGATAGAGCTATCTTATCACGAGTGAGCCCACTAACGGCTGGTGAAACGGACTGAGCGGCGGCGACGTATAAGGGACGGCGTTACTCTACCCCGTTTCTCTCGAAGGAGGCTTCTGTATGCGAACTCGTTGGAGCGTGCGGGCGCTGACGGCCCTGCTGGCGCTCATCCTGTTGGTGGGCCTGGTTCCCATGTCCGTGGCGCAGGCCCCGCACAAGAAGAACTTTGCGCAGCGGCACCCCACCATGACCTCGATTGGCGCGGGTTACGCGGCGTACAAGGCGGCCAAGATCACGGGCAAGAACCGTGCTAGGGTGGGCCGGAAGAAGAACTTCGCACAGCGGCACCCCATCCTCACCGGGATGGCCGCGGGCATGGCCACCCACCACATGATCAAGAAGAGCATCAAGCACCAGCACTAGCCCGGCTATGACTCGCCATCAGGGGCGGCCCTCAATCCGGGCCGCCCCTGGTCATATCTACTCCGCTGCAATCCGGACGCTGCATAGGGTCGCACCGCCGCGTCCGCCTCACAGAGCAAGCCAGCCTCGCCGAACCGCTATAGCGTCTGAAGGAATGGAAAGAGGTTCTGCTTCTCCTGCTGTGTGAACCCATGCAAAGCAGATTGACATGGCCTCGCGGGCTGTGCTATCATGCGCGCAATGGTACTGAACTAGTTTAGTAGACTGCTCTACCTGCCGAGCATCCAGCATTGGAGTCGGTCGGCAGGGGAATCCGGCCGCGATGCTCGGATCGCTCTACACACTACACAACTGGGGATACGCAGGCTCCGCCTCCGCGCGACGTGTCCGCGCGTCGGTCTCTACCACGCAGCGTCGTCTGCTTTCTGCCCGCCCTCCTGGCGGGCAGACGTGTTTCCGGACCATGGAGGCTCCCTAATGCACCGCAAGATTCGCGTCTTTCTCTCCGCCGTTCTCTGCGCAGCCGCGCTACTTGTGCTCCGTCCCGTCCGCGCGGACGTACTGTTGCAGGGTTTCTACTGGGACGTACCCTCACCCGGAGCAGGCAACAGCACCGCCCCCTGGTGGTGGGACCACTTAGGCGCTCAAGCCAATGCTCTCCGGCAATCCGGCTTCACCGCCGTCTGGATCCCGCCAGTCTTGAAGGGCGCCTCGGGCGGGTACTCAGATGGATACGACCCCTTCGACGACTACGACTTGGGTTCCAAGAACCAGATGGGGACCCTCCCCACCCGCTACGGCACAAGAGAGCAGCTTGAGAAGTGCTGCGCCATGTTGCGGGCCAACGGGCTTAACATCTACTGCGACATAGTAGACAACCACAGAAACGGAGACAGTGGAGACTACCACTTCCAGTACCTGGATGCATACGGAACTGCAGGGGGCGGCCGCTTCGGCAAGAGCTACTATGACTTTCATCCCAACGTTCCTCAGGACCCGGACGTGCCGCTTGGTACAGGTGAGAACTTCTCCGCATTCGGCAGGGACCTGGCTCCCATAAACGGGCCTTCCCAGTGGATCTACAACGGATTAAACTCGGCTGGAGACTGGCTGACCAAAGCTCTGGATTTGCAGGGGTACAGACTGGATGACGTGAAGGGGATCTCAACAGACTGGCTCTACCCCTTCCTGAACTATGGAGCCATGTCAGGCAAGTTCGCGGTGGGGGAGTACTACGACACGAACCTGGGGAGTGTCTCCTACTGGGTCTCCACTATGATGCAGAGCCGTGCCTCCGCCTTTGACTTTCCTCTTCGAGACCAGCTCAAGCAGATGTGCAACAGCCCCTCCACCTTCAACATGGCCTCTCTGGACCATGCCGGACTGGCCGGTCAGGATCCACTCCACTCCGTCACCTTTGTGGAGAACCACGACACGGACCGCTCCGATCCTGTGTACCAGAACAAGGCGCTGGCGTACGCCTACATCCTCACGTCTGAGGGGTACCCGTGCGTCTTCTACAAAGACTACAGCACGGATGCGGGCTGCTATGGGATGAAAGCCACCATAGACAACCTGGTCTGGATCCATGAGAAGCTCGCCAGCGGCACCACGGTTCAGCGGTGGAAGAACAACCTGGTGTTCGTCTATGAGAGACAGGGCGGTCCGCACCTTCTGGTGGGGCTGAACAACAACACGGGTTACGACTACAGGCTCACCTGCTCAACCGGCTTTGGGGCCAACGTTCAGCTCCACGACTACACCGGACATGCTCCCGACGTGTGGACGGATGGGAGCGGCAATGTCTCTCTGGACCTGCCGCCTGCGGTCAATGGGATGGGATACGTCTGCTACTCCCGGACCGGGTATGGAGGAGGCTTTGCTGTCTCAAATCTGAGCACAACTCAGGAGTATGCGGGAGCACAGGACCTGGACATCAAGCCGGCGGACAATACCGCGCTCGTACAGGTGTGTCGCGTCTACGTCCAGGCGGGACAGCCGATCTCCGGCGCACTCTACTACGACACCACAAGCTGGACACCCGCCACTTCCATCTACCTGGAACTGGATGACCCGAACGGGGGATACGTGACTTCCGGAAGCTACGACACAACTACCGTGCAGGGGTCCGCTGTTACGGCTACAGCGGGGACGACCGGCTGGTATACGTTCCAGATCAGGTCATACAACACTCCCGCCGGGAACGCGATGCCAGCATACTGGCTGCGCGCCACGTATACGGCGCCGCAGACGTGAGGGTGGAGTGATGGAGTAGTGGAGTGATCAAATCTGGATGTCATGACTCCATGACTCCAACGCTCCATTACCCCGTGTAGCTTGCTGCGGACGCACGCTCTACGAGTTCCATCGGCCAGCGGTCGTCGATGCGGGAAGCCTGAGGCGTGCGGGACTGAAGCTTGCGGATGAAGCGCTCGGCGGAATGCCGGCCGAGGCGGGCCACGTCCTGCCGGAATGTGGTCAACGGAGGATCCGCGGCGGCCGCGGCGCCGGTGTCATCGACGCCGACGATGCTCAGGTCCCGCGGCACCTGCAGCCCGGCCTCTCGCGCCGCGTCCAGCACGCCGAGTGCCATGGCGTCGTTCGCGCAGAAGACGGCGGTTGGGCGCTCCGCCGCCGTCAGTTCCAGCAGGGCGCGGAGTGCGCGGCGGCCGCTCGCGCGGACGTAGTCGCCCGGCTGGACGTACTGCGGAGGAATCGGGAGGCGCGCGCGGGACAGCGCCTCCCGAAATCCCTCCTGCCGCCGCACGGCGGATAGCTGGTTGGCGGGGCCGGAGACGTGGGCAATCCGCGTGTGCCTCAGCCCGATCAGGTAGTACGCCGCGTCGTGCCCGCACCGGAAATCGTCGTACCCCACGTAGTCCAGCTCCGGCAGCTCCGGCAGCTCCCCGTTGATAAGCAGTGCGGGATAACTTCGCGCCGCTACCTCGGTCAGGTACTGCTGGTCCGCCTTCGGCGTGGCCACCAGCAGGCCGTCTACGCGCTTACGCTCGAACAGTCCCTTCCACAGCTCCTGCTGGGTAAACCGCGCGTCCGCCACCTCCAGCAGCAGCTTATAGCCGCGGTCGCGCACGGCCTCCAGCACACCGTAGAGCAGCCCGGTGTAGTACGGGTCCTCCAGCGCCTCGCGAAAGGGCGGAAGCACGAGGGCCACGGCCTCTGTGCGGCGGGAAGAGAAGCTGCGGGCAAGCGCGTCCGGATGGTAGTCCAGCTCGCGCATCACCCCGCGGACGCGCTCTCGCGTCGCGTCGGACACGCCGGGAGCGTCGTTCAGGACAAGGGAGACGGTAGCCTTGGAGACCTGCGCCGCGCGGGCGACGTCGGAGATGGTGACGCGCATTGGTGGAATCCGGTTTACTGAACCGGTTCAGTACCTACCCCATCATGCGCCAGAATCTCCGGCGTGTCAAGGTGAGCGCTCGCCATGTTACAATGGGGTCGGGAGGAGCGAACCCATGAGCGACGTGATGACCACCAAGGAGCCGCGCACGGAGGCGGAGTACCAGGCCGCTATTGACGAAATGCTCGCGGAGATACAGCGGATGAACGAGCGGATGGACGCGAGTCGAGAGGAGCAGATCCGGCTTCAACAAAAGACCAAGGAGACCATAGCCCGCATTGATGCCCTAATGGAGGACACCGACAGGATGCTCCAGGAGATGCGGTCCAGGCACGCGAACCGATGCTGAAGCCAGTACTCGACTTTGGGAAGCAGATCTTCTCTCTCACTCGTCGTGTTCAGGAACATGAGGACAGGTTCGCTGAGGTCCAGCGGCAGGTCGATGATCTCTACGGGCGAATGGAGAAGCTGAACCAGACTGTAAATGGACTGGTGGCAGAACTCCGTCGGCACGAGGACGTTGCTGAGCGCGACCATGAAATCCTGATCCTCAGGCTGGAGAACCGCCTGATTGCATTTGAGCGGAGGCTCCCACCTGCTAGCACCGGGGACGATGCAACATAGAGCCCCGTGCCGAAGGAGCTGTACCGGACCGGCCAGTTTTGTTGGATACTCTCGACTCACGACTCACGACTCTCGCCTAGTGCCCCATGTCCGCTCCCGCGGGGGCGGAGCCGCTGCCGCGCAGCAGGAACACCAGCGGCGAGACCAGCACCACCACAATGGCCACGAGCTGAAAGGCATCGTTGAACGCCTGGGTGGTCGCCTGCACCTGCACCGTTCCCGCGATGAGGTGCAGCGCCGCCGCCTTGGCGCTCGCCAGGTCGTATCCCCTGGATACCAGCCCGCCGGTCAGCATCCGGAGCCGCTGCTCGTACATCGCGTTCCCGCTGTAGATGTTCGAGCCCAGGAAGGTCTGGTGCACCTGCGTCCGGTTGGTCAGGTACGTCCCCAGCACCGCGATCCCGAAGGACCCGCCTAGCTGGCGCATCAGGTTCATCAGCGCCGCACCCTGCGCTATCTCGGCGCCCTTGAGCTGCGAGAACGCGGCGAGCGTGATGGGCAGGAATAGGAAGCCCAGCCCCAGCCCGCGGATGATCAACGCCGTCCGTGTGTCCGGCTCGCCGCTCATGGTCGTCAGGTGGCCCAGCGACCACATGGCCGTGACGAACATGGTCATCCCGAAGATGATCAGGTAGCGCGGGTGGATGAGCTGCTTTCTGCCGTTCAGCAGCCGGCCGCACAGGATGGCGCTGACGCCGGTGGCGATGCCGCCCGGCAGCATCACCAGTCCGGTAATGGTGGCCGTGAACCCCAGAACGTCCTGCACGAAGAGCGGGAACAGGAACACGCCGCCGTACAGCCCGAACCCCAGCGCGATGAACAGGATCAGCGAACCGCTCAGGTTCCAGTGCCGCAGCACGCGGAAGTTGACCACCGGGTGCCGGTTGCGCGGAGACAGCTCCCACGCGATGAGCGACACGATGCAGACCACCGCCAGGATGGCCAGCCGCGTGATGGTCGCGCTCTCGAACCAGTCGTCCTGGTTGCCCTCCTCCAGCACGTACTGGAGGCTGCCCAGCCCCACCGCCAGCAGCGCGATGCCGCCCCAGTCCACGTTCGTCACCCGCTTCTGGAAGGGCGAATCGGCCAGAAACGTGTAGACCAGCGCCGCGGCGACCAATCCGATGGGCAGGTTCACGAAGAACACCCACGGCCACGACCAGTTGTCCGTGATCCATCCGCCCACGGTGGGGCCGATGGTCGGCGCCACGATGATGCCGAGCATGTAGATCCCCTGCACCGTGCCCTGCTGCTCCTTGGGGAATATCTCCCGCAGCGTGGACTGCGCCGTGGAAAGGAGCGCAGCGCCGCCCGAACCCTGGATGATGCGCCAGAACACGAGCTGCAGCAGCGTGTGCGACGTCCCGCAGAAGAAGGAGGCCAGCAGGAAGAGCAGGATGGAGCCGGTGAGGTACCGCTTCCGTCCGAATCGGCCTGAGAGCCAGGCGGTCATCGGCAGCACCACCACGTTGGACAGGATGTACCCCGTGGAGACCCATCCGATCTCCTCCGCCGTCGCGCCCAGGTTCCCCGCCATCTGCGGCATGGCCACATTGACGATGGTGGTGTCCAGCACCTCCAGGATCGCGGCCGTGATCAGGCCCACCAGGATGAGCCACTTGTACGGCAGGTCCTCGGTCTGCTCGCGCGCCACCGGCGCCGGAGTCGGCATCCGTATCGGTCTTGCTGCTACGTTTGTTGCCATTACCGCAGGTCTATCGTCGCTGTCACGGACATCCCCTGCCGCAGGTTGGCTATCTCGTCCGCGTGAGCGTACTTCGGGTCGTCTCCTCGCTTCGCCGGGACGAGCTGGATGCGCACCGGGACGCGCTGCACCACCTTCGTGAAGTTGCCGCTCGCGTTGTCCGCCGGCAGCAGCGAGATCGCCGATCCGGTCGCCTCATTCACGCTCTGCACCCGGCCCTTGAAAACGCGGCCCGGGAAGGAGTCCACCTCCACCTTGGCTGGTTCGCCCGGTCGGACGCCCTTTAGCTGCGTCTCCTTGAAGTTGGCCGTCACCCACACGGTGTCGCCCTGCGTCATGGTGATGATGTTCTGTCCCGGCGAGAGCGACGCTCCCACGTTGGCCGTCTTCTTCACTACCGTGCCGTCCGCCGGCGCGTAGATGTAGGTGTTCCGCTCCGCTACCTTGGCATTCTCCAGCGCGGCGCGCGCCTGCTCCGCCTGAGCCTTCGCCGTCGCCACCTGCTTGCGGCGCAGGTCCACCTGCTCGCGGTTGGCAAGCGCGGCGCTCAGGTCCGCCTCGGCCTGGCCTGTCTGCTGCGCGCTGGCCGTCACGTTGGTCTGCTGGATGCCGACCTGCGTGCCATTCGCCTGCGCCAGCGCCACGTCCGCCCGCGCTACCTGCACCTGCTTCCGCGCGGCGGCGGCCGCCTGCCGCGCCGCGTTGAGCTGCGCCTGGGCCTGCCGCACTCCCTCCCTGGCCTGGTTCACCTGGCTCTGCGCTTCCGCCGCCTGCTCGCGCGCCGCTACCAGCGCCGCCTCCGAGGAGGTAGCCGCCGCCTGGGCCGCCTCATACTGCTGCTGCGAGATGGCCTGCTCCGCCGCCAGCTCGCCGTACCGCTCCACGTCCTTGGCCGTGCGCTGCGCGTCCGCCTGGGCGGCCTGGATGTGGGCCGCCACCGCCGCGGCGTTGCGCTGCGCCGTCAGCACCGCCTGCTGCGCGGCCGAAACGCCCGCCTGGGCCGTCATCACCTGCGCCTGCGCCTGCTCCGCCTGGGCCTGCGCCGCCGCCAGCCGGCTCTCCGCTTCGGCCACCTGATTGCGCACGGTGTTGATCGTGAGCGAGACCTGCTGGGTCGCCCCGACGGTGCGGGCGCGCTGCGCCCCGATGGCCGCCTCTGCACGGGCTATGCCTGCCTGCGTGGACTGCTCCTCGAACTGAAGGCTGCTCTCCGCCTGCGGCACCTGCGTCAGCGCGGCGGCGTACGCCGCCTGCGCCTGCCGTAGCGCGGCCTGCTCGGAGCTGTCGTCCAGCCGGGCGATGAGCTGCCCCTTCTTGACCGCATCGCCCTCGTCCACCTGGAGTTGGCTCAGCGTGCCCCCGATGATGGGGCTCACGTTCACCAGGTTGCCGGTGATGTAGGCGTCATCCGTATTCACGTGGGTCTGGCTATAGTGCAGCTTGTTCGCGCCCACCACGCCGGCCGCGGACAGCACCCCCAGCACGAACAGAGCGGCGATGCCCCTGGCCACGGGCGAGAGCCCGCGCTTCTTCTGCGCAGGCTGATCCGGCTGCTCGCCGGCATCCGGCACGGTACGCTCATCGGCTACGGGCGCCGCGTGCCCGCTCCCGTGTCCGTTCTTCTCCTGTTTGCCCCGGGTCGGGGCTTCTAACACTGTCGCCATCTCTATTTCCTCTCAACACCCCGTAGCAGCAGGTCCGCCAGGGACCGCGCCATCGCCTCCACTCCGGCCCGGTCCGCCCGTTGCGCGTCGCTCAGGTTAAACGGGAGCAGCGCGTTCATGGCGAGCACCATGGCCCTGGCCACATTGTCCGGATCCGGCACTTCGAACTCTCCACGCGCCGCCCCCTCCGCCAGCACGTTGGAGACGATGCGCGCTTCCGAATCCTGGTGGTACGCCCGCTTGGCGAGCAGCTCCGCGCGCAGGCCGGCGAACAGGTCGTCGATGCTCTGCGAGTACCGCTCGGCGCTGTCCAGTCCGAACCGGACGCGCAGCGTGAGCATCTCCCGGATGCGCGCCCCCGGCGCGCCTTCGCGGCCGCCAATCGACCGCATCGCCTCGTGCAGCCGCTCGTAGTAGCGGTCCAGCCAGGCGAGGGCCACCTCTTCCTTGCTGCGGAAGTAGAGATAGAAGGTGGCGCGGCTGATGCGCGCCTCCTGCGCGATGTCTTCCACCGTGGTCTTGCGGTAGCCGTAGCGCTGGAAGAGGCGGTCTGTCGCCTCCATCACCGTCTCCCGCACGTCCGGTTTAGTTGCTGCCTGCTTCATGGTTAGCTTCTCGGTCATATAGACATATTCCATTTTCTGTCTAATTATACCACATCTGCGGGTTGAAGGTTGAAGGTTGAATGTTGAATGTGAACTGTACAAAGCGGTGGTTTCCAAATCGGAAGCCACTTCAGAGGCAGGGCGTACTGCGGCGGTTCCGGCCTTCAACCTTCAACCTTCAACCCTCCCAGGTAGAATCCACCTATGGAAGAGATCACGAAGCGCGCCTGCCATGCCATGAACACCCTGTTCGAGGTGGCGCTGTGGGGGCGCGAGCCGGCCTATCTCCGCACCGTGGCGGAGGAAACGCTGGAGGAGGTGCGGCGGCTGGAGCAGCAGCTCAGCTTCTTCCGCGCGGACAGCCACGTGCGCGACCTCAACCTGCACGCCGCCGAAGGGCCCGTTCCCGTGGACCCGCGCCTGTTCCGCCTGCTGGAGCGCGCGCGACAGCTCAACGAGGAGACGGAGGGCGGCTTTGACATCACCATCGCGCCTCTGCTCAAGGCCTGGCGATTTGTGGGCGGGAGCGGCGCCATGGCGGACGAGGCGGAGGTGGAGGCGGCCCGCGAGGTGACCGGAATGCATCTGGTGGAGCTGGATCCGGAGGCCTGCACCGTCCGCTTCCTCCGGCCGGGAGTAATGATCGACCTGGGCGCCATCGGCAAGGGGTACGCCATCGAAGAGGCGGCCGAGATAGTGCGGGATGCACTGGACGGGCACGGCGGCGCGCTCATCCACGGCGGCACGAGCACAGTGCAGGCGGTTGGAGGTCAGCCGGACGGCTCAGCCTGGCCAGTCGCCATCCGGAATCCGCTGGACGCGGAAGCGGGCGAGCGGGCGAATCCGGAATCCGAACCTTCAACCTTCAACCGGGGTGCCCAGCCCCGCCACCGGTCCGAGGGGCTGGGA
>CAYNFH010000016.1:0-18967 GCA_964396385.1 uncultured Chthonomonadaceae bacterium
TACTTGTCGCCCACCTGGATCACCGTGCCCGCGCCGCACCAGTCCAGGCACTCCACCTCGGAGAGCGTAAACTCCCCGTTGGCAGTCGTCTCACCGGGACCGACGCCCAGCAGGTGCTCCAGCTTGTGCATCACGTCGTAAGCCCCCACGCACGCGCACGTCAGACAGGTGCACACCTCCAGGTGGTGCCGGCCGCGCGGCCGGAAGTTGTACATGGTGTAGAAGGAGGCGACCGCCTCCACCTCCACGTACGGCCTCTCCAGCCGGTCCGCGACCTCCTGGAGCGCCTGCGGCGGCAAGTAGCCGCCGTATTCACGCTGCGCGATCCAGAGCGCCGGCAGCATTGCCGCTCGCTTCTCCGGGTAGTGCGTGATGATCTCGTTCAGCTCCGCGATGGCCCGCTCGGAGAACCTGTACGACTTCTCCGGCATCGGCTGGGGCTCTCCCGGCCCCGCCGCCAGCGGCCTGTGCGGCCCCGTTCCAGCCATTTGTCGCTACGCTCCAGGTGAGAGGTGAGGGGTGAGAGGTGATAGTCGGCATCCGGACTCATCCATCACCTATCACCACTCACCTATCTATCTCCCCCAACACAATATCGATGCTGCCGATGATGGCAACCACGTCCGCAATCAGGCGGCCTTCGCACATCTTGGAGAGCGCCTGCAGGTTCATGAAGCTCGGCGGCCGCTCGTGCATGCGCCACGGATAGGGTCCACCGTTTGAGACGATATAGAATCCGATCTCTCCCTTTGGGGACTCGAGCGGCACGTAAGCCTCGCCCGCCGGCGGCCGGAAGCCCTCCGTCCACAGCTTAAAGTGGTGGATCACCGCCTCCATGGAGCTGTCCAGCTCCTGCCGGGGCGGAGGTGTCACCTTCCGGTCCGCCACATTAATGGGACCGTCCGGCATGTTTTCCAGCGCCTGTTTCACGATCTCCCGCGACTGGCGGAACTCCGCCATCCTTACGCGGTAGCGGTCGTAAACGTCGCCATACTGGCCAACGGGAATCTCGAACGTGAAATCCTCGAACCGCGAGTACGGCGCGGCCTTGCGAATATCGTGCGCTACACCGGAGCCGCGCAGGCTTGGCCCACTCACCCCTATCTGGTAGCAGTCCTCGACGGACAGGATTCCCACGCCCTGGGTGCGCTCTCGCCAGATGGGGTTCTGGTCGATCAGCGTCTCGTACTCGTCGATGCGGTACGGGAACTCGTCGATGAACACCTTCACGCGCTCGAAGTACCCTTCCGGCGCGTCGCCACGCAGCCCGCCCGGAACGATCCACGAGGGCATCATGCGTACGCCGGTGAGCATCTCGTTCAGGTCCATGATCTTCTCGCGCTCGCGGAACGCGTAGAAGAAGACCGTCATCGCGCCGATGTCGAGGGCATGGGTGCCGAGCCAAACCAGGTGGCTGGCGATCCGCTGGAGCTCCGAGAGCATCACCCGCATATACTGCCCGCGCGGGGGCGGCTCGATGTCCAGGAGCTTCTCCACGGAGAGCGTATACGCCAGGTTGTTGATGTGCGCGGAGAGATAGTCCATGCGGTCCGTGATCGGGACCGCTTTAAGGTAGGTCTGGTACTCGCCCTCTTTCTCGATTCCGGTGTGGACGTAGCCCATGTGCGGCGTGGCGCGCACGATAGTCTCGCCTTCGAGCTCCAGCACCACCCGCAGCACGCCATGCGTGGACGGATGCTGCGGCCCCATGTTGATGACCATGGTGGCATCGTCGAGGGCGTCTATCTGAACCTGCTGCGCCGCTAGCGCCGCGCTATTCAACTGTGGTGCTTCAATTGCCAAAGTCGTTTCGCTCCGGGTGTTCAGGTGATCGGCATATTGGCAGAACTGCCCTGCCCGAGAGTACCCGTGCTCACACTCGGTCCTATGGGAATCCCCTCCTGAACGCCTGAACGCCTAATCTCTATCTCCCAGCTCGTCCGCCGTCTTTCCGAAGAAACTCTCTCCCGGGTGCTGAACTACACCGTCGCCTACGGCCGGGCCAACCTTGCCTCCGGGGAACTGCACGCGCTCGCCTCCCAGCGGATAGTCCTTGCGCTGCGGGTGGCCCACCCAGTCATCCGACATGAAGACGCGCCGCAGGTCCGGGTGGCCAGTGAATCGGATGCCGAAGAAGTCGAATATCTCGCGCTCGCACCAGTTCGCGCCCGCATAGACGCCGGTCACCGTAGGCGCAGTGGGATCCTCCTCCGGTACGCCGATCTTGATAAAGATTCGCGCGTTCCTGCCCTGGCCGGTGCGGTTATCCGGGAGGGAGTAGAGGTTGTATACGACCTCGAACCGGTGCGGCTTGCCCAGGATGTACTCCTCGGCATTCGGATCCAGATAGTCCACGCCCAGGCACTCGGAGAAGAAGTTGAACTGAAGATCGGGGTCGTCGCGCAGCAGCGTCAGGACGTCCAAAATGAGGTCGCGCCGCACGGTTATTCGCGTGTCGCCCCGGAACTCGGAGACCTCCTGGATCGCGTCCGGGATCACCTCCCGGATCTTCGTCACTTCTATCCGCTCGGCCGGCGCCGCGGGCGCCGCCTCTTCCAGCTTAGTCGCAGTTTCCGTCATATCGACAATGTTGCGTTTCCGATGGTACTTCTACCGACCACCGGCTACGGGTGCCGGAGCCCGCCGCTCCTCCTCTTCTGGAGAGGGCTGGCCTTCCTTGTTGGGTACTTCGCGCACGAGACCCAGCCGCACGGGGCCGCTGTCCTCGTTACCGAAGCGGATAGGGAGACGGCGGTCATAGACCCGCGGGTTCCGCTGCTGCTCCTCCGCCTGCCCTTCGTCCCAATCGAATCCGCCCTTCTTCCAGATATAGAAGTAGCCGATGAAGAGGATGGCCACGAAGACGGCCATCTCGCCCAGCAGGAACAGCTTGCTAGCGCGGTCCGCCCCCGCGCCCCGGTAGATAACGGCCCAAGGATAGAGAAAGATCGTTTCGATATCGAAGATGATGAACAGCATCGCGATCAAATAGAACTTGACCGGGAACCGTTCGTGCGCCGAGCCGACCGGGGTCATGCCGCACTCGTACGCCTCGTTCTTATACTTGGTGGGATGCTTTGGGCCCAGTACAGCCGAACCGATGACCATGCCACCCGCGATGATAGCCGCCACGACCATCATCACCAGGATGGGTATGTAGTTCCCCACTTTCCAGCGCCTCCGGCGAACCGGCTCATGTGAACTTTATCACAATCGCACGGACAACTCGACATCCGTTCGTCGGAGATTGTACCCCATCCACGCTCTGGTATAATCGCCCCAGAATCTCCCTCGCACGAAGGATGCCCGCCCTATGCCGCAAGCACGTCTCTCGCTTGCCGTCGTCCTCCTGCTGCAAGCGGTATGCCGCCCCGCGCAGACGCAGCCAACCGCTATCCCCCTGGCGCGGGGTGTTGTCCTCCAGCAGGAGACGATCCAGACCCTCGCGGGCACTGTCGTCGCGAATACGCTCCGGGTCGATCTCAAGGACCCTACCGTTCACGTACGCGCTGCCCTTGCCCAGGACGTGGTGCTCGCTGACGATCCCACTCAGGGCCGGGAGACCATCGGCTCCCTGGTAGCGCGCCACCACGCCGTGGCCGGAGTCAATGCGGACTACTTCCCGTACACCGGGGACCCGCTTGGCCTGGCGGTGCGCGACGGTGAGCTGGTCAGCGAGACAATGCCCTTCCGGGCCGCCATTGGGATCAAGCACGACGGGACCGTGCTAATCGATACCCTGCTCACCGTGGGATCCCTCACCGCTCCGGACGGCAGCACGTCCCCGCTCGACGGCATCAACCGCCCCGCCGGCCAGAATGAGCTTATTCTGCTCACCCCTACCTTCGGACCGCGGGGCCACACCGTTCCTGCGGCCACGACCGTGCTTCTGAGCAGTCTGACCGGAATAGTAAAGATCGGAAGTGAGGTAACCGCTGGGGCCGACACGCCCGCCCCCGGAGATCCGGACCTGCTGGTACCGCAGGGCGGCGGCTTGCTGGTCGCATCCGGGAGCTCCGCGGAGTGGCTCAAGGCGCACGTCCATGGAGGCGACCGGCTCCGGATCCGGTTTGACCTGGCCCGCAACCCCCTTCCCTCCGGCGTGAAGCGCGGAGGACTGGCATCCCGCGCCGGGTTCAGCCGGCGGCTCCTGCCGGCTGAGGAGTGGAACGACGTGGAGGAGGCGGTTGGAGGAGGACCGTGGCTGGTTCGGGACGGGGTTGCTGCGGTTGACGGTCTGGAGGAGGGCTTCGATCCCGCGAGCTTCGTGCAGGCCCGCCATCCCCGCACCGCCGTGGGAGTGACGGCCGGGGGCGAGCTCCTGCTCGTCACCGTGGACGGACGGCAACGCCACAGCCGGGGCATGAGCCTGCCGGAGCTGGCCGCCTACATGGTACACCTAGGCGCGGTACGGGCCATCAACCTGGACGGTGGCGGCTCAACCACCATGGTCGCCCGAGGACTTTACGTCAACGCTCCGTCCGACGGCATTCCGAACGCCGTGGCGGATGCGTTATTGGTGTACGTGGATGGAGACCACGGTACGGCGCCGCAGGTGGAGGCGGCCATCACGGCATCCGAAAAGGTTCTGCACGTGGGCGAGACCGTCAAGCTCACGATCCCGGGCGGGACAGGCGATGGGCCGGTGCTCTGGGGTACCACGGGAGGCACCGCGTTTGTGAGCCAGCAGGGACTGCTGACCGCCACCCGCGCCGGGACGGGAGTTGCCGTCGCACAGTTTGGCGCACAGTCGGTGCGGTTCCCCTACACTATTCTCGGCGGAGTCCCCGCCGCCATCAAGGCGGTGCTGCTGAATGAGGAGAACAACCCGCCGGACCGCAACCTGCTGAGCCTGCGCGTGCTAGACGCCCACGGCAGCCCCGTAGCGGGGGCGCAGGTCCGCATCCAGGTCCATGCCGGCTCGGCGGAGCAGGCGACTGCGACTACGGATAAGCGGGGCGAGGTCACTACAGAAGTGATCTGGGACTCGGAAACCGACCGCTCCGTCACCATCTCCGCCGGCTCGCTTCCTCCGGTAGCCGTGAAGCCAACTACTCCGCCGCGATGACTTCCTTCTCCTCCGGCAGGTAGGCGCCACAACGGGAGCAGGTGCGGGCCGTGATGAAGTTCATACCGCCACAGGAGACGCACTCAATCTTGGCCCAGGTATCGGAAGTCTGGGACAGCGGATTGACGCTGGAACCCACCACGGCGAAGTTCTCGTCGGAGCGGCAGTGGCGGTCCTTCAGCCGAGCGGCCACCTTCTCTTGAAGGTCCAGGGCGCCCGCGTAGTCCGGCTTGATGAACAGCGCCGCCTGGACTTCCTCCATCGCATCATCGATATGTCCGTTCTGCGAGAGCATCAGCGCGTAGTTGTAGTGCGCGCTCGCCCTGCGCGGGTCCGCCTCCGTGGCGCGCCGCAGCGCCTCCACCGCAGACTTGCCGTTTCCGGCCTGCGCCAGCGCTATCCCCAGCAGCTCCAGGACCTCGGCATCGGCCGGCGCCGCGCCCAGGGCAGCCTTGAGGTACGCAACCGCCTTCTGCGGCTCTCCGGCTCTCAGCGCCTGACGCGCCAGAGTTAGCTGCTCAGACACAGTTCCGGCTCGGGTATCCATCGTGCCTCTCCTCCCGTTCCGTCCAAAGGGTGTGTATTTGTAGACGTACCTTGGTGGCGATTCGCTACACGCTTTGCCAAACGCCAGACGAAATTCTATAAAGAAGCCGGCCCGGGGACCATTTGTTGGTCCCCGGGCCGGCGCACCAAGAGCGACTGTCGCTACTGGAGGCGATCCACCAAGTCCGTCTGCTCCCACGGGAACTCCGGATTCCCAAAATGGCCGTTTTTGGCCGTCTGCAGGTACTTGACCTTCGCCGGGTTCAGCAGCCCCAGGCGCTCGATGATGGCGTGCGGCCGAAGGTCCACTGCGGCGCGCAGCCGCTGCGTGATCTTGTCGTTCGGCACCGTGTTGGTACCGAACGTCTCCACGAAAACGCTCACCGGCTCCGCCACCCCGATGGCGTAGGCCACCTGGATCTCGCACTTGTCCGCCAGCCCCGCCGCCACGATGTTCTTAGCCAGGTACCGCGAGGCGTATGCGGCCGACCGGTCCACCTTGGACGGGTCCTTACCGGAGAATGCCCCGCCGCCGTGCCGCGCATAGCCGCCGTAGGTGTCCACGATAATCTTGCGCCCGGTGACTCCCGTGTCCGCCTGCGGACCGCCAATCACAAACCGGCCTGTGGGGTTGATGTGGTACTTGATGTCGCCCCGGTCAAAGGCCGAGAACTCCGCGAGCACCGGGCGGACAACGTGCTCCCGCACCCGCGTCGCGACGTTCTCCTGGGTCAGTGTCTCATCATGCTGGGCGGAGAAGACGATGGTATCGATGCGGCGCGGTTTGCCGTCCTCGTACAGGACCGTCACCTGGGACTTTGCGTCCGGACGGAAGCCTAGCTCGGGATGGGCCTTGCGGACTTCGGTGTAACGGTGGGTGAGGCGGTGGGCAACGGTGATGGGGAGCGGCATTTGCTGAGCGGTCTCGTTGACGGCAAAGCCGAACATCATGCCCTGATCGCCTGCCCCCTGCTCATTGGGGTCCGAGCGGTCCACGCCCTGCGCGATGTCCTCGGACTGCTTCTGGATGGCCAGCATTACGCCGGTCGTATATCCGTCAAAACCGTAGTTCGTATTCGTGTAGCCCACGTCGCAGATGGTGGTCCGGACCACGTCCGCGATCTCCACGTAGGCGCTCGTGGTCAGCTCGCCCGCGACCACCGCGAGCCCGCGCGTGAGGAGCGTTTCAAGCGCCACCCGGGAGTGGTTGTCTTCCTTGAGAAGCTGGTCCAGGACGGCGTCGCTTATCTGGTCGGCCAGCTTGTCCGGGTGCCCCTCGGTGACGCTCTCCGAGGTAAAGAGGTTCTGCTCAGACATGTGTGATCTCCAGTAGGATGTGCCGAGGAAATCGAGCGCGGGAGGAAGATAGCGGGCACGAAAAAACCTCTTCCAGCAAGGAAAGAGGCTCGGTGTTCAGCCCGGGGGCCGCCTGCGCACTCTTATCTTGCAGTGTATCCACTGCCCGGAATTAGCACCTGCCCCGCCGGCGAACGGGGTGGTTGTTGTGGCATCGTCGGGCCGGTCCCTCCGCCACTCTCGATAAGCGTTTGATGCGGTTATCGGACTAGCATAGCACGGCCCACCCCGGCGCGTCAAGGCAGGGATTGCCCGTCCGCAGCATGATTGACACGCCGCCCCTGCTCGCTCTATACTGGAGATGACAACCGAATAGGGTCCGCTGCAGAGGCCGTGCGAAAGCCCGGCGTCCAGGGGGAAGTCCGGTGAGATTCCGGCGCAGTCCCGCTACGGTATAGCCCGAATGCCCGCCTGCAGCGCATCACTACAGCCCTTCGCGAGTAGAGGGTGTGATGGAAGCCGGCGGCCGCGGTGAGCGGATCCCCGGCGCCGTACACCATCCTCGGAGGAGCACCTCCAGGATGGTTTTTTGTTGCGGCGCGCCGCGCTCCTCCAATTGCTCTCGCACTGGAACCACTCCAAGGAGAGAACAATGTCGTCAGTAGTCAGTCAGCGGTCGCCCGTAGTCAGTGGGCAGCCAGCCAGAAGAGGCCGGTCCGAAGTCCGATGTCCAAAGTCCGAACCCCGCCTCTCACCTCTCACCTCTCACATCTCACGTGGATTCACGCTCATCGAGCTCCTCGCCGTCATCGCGATTATCGCGATTCTCGCCGCAATTCTCTTCCCCGCCTTCGCCAAAGCGCGGGAGAAGGCGAGGCAGGCGAGCTGCGAGTCCAACCTCAAGCAGTTGGGCCTTGCCACGCTGATGTACACGCAGGACTACGATGAGACCTATCCCCTCGCCCAGTACCCGGACTACAGCGTCTACTGGTTTGGGAAGTGTAAGTCCAACTGCCTCAGCTTCACCAGCAAGACCTGGGACCTCACCCAGGGTCTCCTCTACCCCTACATGAAGAGCCACCAGGTGCAGAAGTGCCCAAGCTGGAGCGGCCAGCACATCTTCGGCGACGGCAACGGCTACGGCTACAACTACGGCTACGTGGGGTCGGACTACTACCTCACCTACAACTGGCCGCCGTCCAACAACCCGGCCCCGGAGGCTGCCCTGTCTGAGACCTCGAGCAAGATCCTTTTCTCAGACGCCGGCTACGTCAACACCCCCTGGTACGGCGGCGACGGCTCCATGCTGGAGACTCCGTACATCGACCCACCGAGCGGCTGGTACGGCGATCCCACCATGGACTTCCGCCACGTGGACAACACCAAGATCCTGGACTCTAGCGCTCAGACGGTCACGGAGAAAGGCTTGGCGGATATCACCTTCGCGGACGGTCACGTTAAGCCGGCTACACAGAATGCAGTAACCGATGCCATGTTCACGCGGGACTGAGGAACAAGGGGAGCATCGAGAGCCCATGGTAGGGGCGGCCCTGAGTGGCCACCCGTCCGGCGGATGCGCGGCTCCTGCTGGGCATTCGGCGGAGTTTCTCGCGTTAAGCCGCGAGGCTCAGGATTGCCGGCTCTGCGCGGGGATGGCCGAACGGACGGCGGTACTGACCGAGCGCAACGGCTCTCTCAGTCCGCGCGTGCTATTCGTGGCGGAGGCGCCGGGACGGCGCGGAGGGGATAGGACCCGCGTGCCCATGAGCGGGGACGCCAGTGGAAGGACCTTCCGTCACCTGATGGAGATCGCCGGACTCGCGGCGGAGGACGTGTTCATCACCAATGCGGTACTGTGCAACCCACGCTCGGACACAGGGGCGAACCGTCGGCCCTCCGGCGGGGAGGTGCGGAACTGCGCGCCCTTCCTCCGGCGCACCGTGGAGGTGCTCGATCCGCCGCTCGTGGTCGCCGTTGGAGGAGTGGCGTTAGCAGCGCTGGGCAGGCTGGAGCCGCACGGGCTCCGATTATCAGAGGATGTAGCGCGGGCGGTGAAGTGGCATGGGCGTCTGCTGATGCCGCTTTACCACCCCAGCCCGCAGGTGCTCATATCGCGGCGGTCTCTGCCTCAGCAGGAGCAGGACTGGCAGGCTCTGGGCCGTCTTCTGCGGGAGCTAGACCGGGGACGGGTTGAGTCGTGAGTCGTGAGTCGTGAGGCCGGAATGGGTTGAAGGTTGAAGGTTGAAGGTTGAAGGTTCGGATTCCGGACTCGGTCCGTCCTCCGTCTGCCGTCCTCCGTCGTCCTCATCACCTGAACGCCCGAACGCCTGAACGCCCTCCGGCAACTCCTCCAGCGGCGGCAGTTCCGAGAGCTCGGACAGACCGAAGTAGTGCAGGAACTCCCGCGTGGTGGCGTACAGGATAGGTCGACCCACCGTCTGCTTCCGGCCCACGTCCGCGATGAGTCCGCGCTCCACCAGGGTCTTTACCACGCTGCCCGACGCCACCCCGCGCACGGCCTCGATCTCCGGCTGGGTGATGGGCTGACGGTACGCGATGATGGCCAGTGTCTCCAGCGCCGGGCGCGACAGCTTGTTGGACCCGCGGGCCAGCAGCCGGGCGATGGTCTCCCCGTGCTCCGGTCGGCTGGCGAGCTGCCATCCGCCCGCAATCTGGACCACCTGGAGCCCGCTGCCGGTGGATTCCAGCCGCGCCTCCAGGTCGCTGAGCGCAGCCCGCGCGGCGTCCTCATCACACTGGAGCGCGCGCGCCAGGTCCGGCAGCCCAAGCGGCTCCCCGGCCACAAATAGCAGACACTCCACCGCAGCAGAACTGGTCATAGGGTTGATGGTTGATGGACCGGATTCGCGGCGTCGCCTCGTCCACCGTCCCCGTCACCGATCGTGGTCCGCAGTCCGTCGTCTGTGGTCACTGCTCGACCGGGAACAGTATGATGTCGTCATCCGCCCGCTTCTGCACTGCGCGCACGCGGCCGTGCCGCAGCAGCTCCAGCAGCGCCAGGAAGGTCAGCACAACGTCGTACCGTTGCCAGGGCACTTCGAAGAGTAGCTCGAACGCGATTCCTTCGCGCGCGGCCCGCACCTTGCGGATGACCTCCGCCATCTTCATCCGGAGGCTCACTCTGCGGCGGGGCACGACGGCGGTTACCGGCTCCTCCCCCACCCCTGCCTGAGTCAGCATCCGTTTGAGCGCGGTGAGGAGCTGCGCCCCGTTCATCTCGCCGGCCTCTAGGGGCAGCGTGTAGTCGTCCGGGTTCTCCAGCGCCCCGCGGAAGAAGATCTGCGCCCGGTGGTCCTCCCACAGGCGGAATGTCTCCACGGTGCTCTGGTACTTCTGGTACTCCAGCAGCCGCTGCACCAGCTCCGCGCGCGGGTCCTCCATCTCGTCCGCTTCCGGCGGGGGCGGCTTGGGCAGCAACATCCGCGACTTGATCTCCACCAGCGTCGCCGCCATCACCAGGTACTCGCCGGCCACCGTTAGGTCCAGCGCCTCCCACATCTCCAGGTACTCCAGGTACTGCTGGGTGATGTCGGCGATGGGGATATCGTAGATGTCGATGCGGTTCTCGCGGATCAGATGGAGGAGCAGGTCGAGCGGCCCGTCAAAGGCAGCCAGATGGAACTGCAACTCGGGCGTGGTGGAGGGACCCATGGCGCCTCTAGTGTACTGGCCGACCCCGAGTCTGTCAACGCGAGTACCCGGCGTCATAACGCTCCGCGTGCCCGCGCGCCGTTATGTCCAGCCTGGGCCAAAGGGCGCTCGCGCGCGTTCCCTTGCCCACAACCACTCGATGTAGAGGAGTTAGCTCGGGCGGGCGCGCCTGGGCTTCCGTCGCTGCTTCTCGAGAGGCTGCGCTGCACCGTGTCCGATAAGGAACTGCGCAATGGCTGTATGGCCGAGCTCTCTCGCTTGCTTGAAACGTTTCCACTATCCACAGCTCTGTACAGTATCGTTGCGCCTCAATCGTCTTGGGCGTTGATGTCCGCACCCCCTGCAACCAAGGCATTTATGGCGAGATTTCCATCGCGGGTCGCATCCAAAAGTGCAGTCACTTTCTTCCTTTCTCTACCCTTGCCATTATAGTATAGTGAACGGAAGTGGTATCGGAGAAAGGACAGGTCATGAGTCAGCTTGTGCTAGAGGGGCAGTGGGAGGACATCCTCTCCCGAAACGGACGTGAGCTCGCCGGCAAATGGGTCAAGGTATACGTTGAGCCTGACCAGCCTGGGACCGAGTCACTAGCGCACGCGCCCAACGAGCAAGCTCTATCTTCGCTAGCCGAGCTTGCGATACTGCAGGAGGGTATGCGACATACCAGCGCGTCCGAGACCGACCGCCTCCTCCGGGAAGCGCGAGACGGTGGGATGTATGGCCTCGACCCCTCCGAGTAGCCCCGGCGCGCTTGTCCTCGACGCAAACGTGACCATCGCTCTGGCCGCCAAGGAAACCGCGCGGGAGGCAGTAGCGCTCGCGGATGTGACGCGGTTCTCGGGCCTGGGATACCAATGGTTCGCACCTGGCGTCATCGTCGCTGAAACCCTCTACGTCCTCTGCGGCAAGCTCCAGCGCGGCGACCTGCCTCCGGCCGAGTACGCAACTGCCGTCCTCGGATTCACCGCCCTTATGAGGAGCATCGAACCGCCGCCCAACGGCGACCGCGCCCTTCTCACACGCGCTGAACAGATCCTCTCCGGCTACGGATGCAGCCGCTCCGCGGACGGAATCTATATCGCGCTCGCCGAGGAGCTCTCGTCCTCACGGCCGACCACTCTTTTGACCTTTGACCAGGACCTCTCCAACCAGGCGGCGCGAAACGCTCCAACCGTCACGGTTCAGGTACTCACTATCTAGGCGGCTCATCCGGCAAGTTCTTTGCACTTTCCGGAGTCCGCATAGGCGGACTTTGTGTTTGTGTTGCCCGCGACTGGCGGTCTTTGAGAAGAGAATACCAGTCGAGGAGGCAGTACGAATATACGGTAGTCGAGGGCGGTGCCAGTGTCATTCCGAGCGCCAGCGAGGAATCCGGCAGCTCTGTCCCGGGGGCCAGATTCCTCCCTTCGGTCGGAATGACAAGTGGCTGCTCGCCTGGTATCTATTCTTCAATCTTCATTCGTCGCCGGGTCATAGCCGCCTGGCGCGAAGCACTTGCCGGATGAACCATTTAGCAGGCCGGTGTCCGTATTGCCTGGCGGCGGCAGACATTCTGCTGAACGCGCTCCGTATATCAACCCATGAAACTTCTCCTCACGGCCGTGCTCGCTACGGTCTCCTTTCAGGTGGCGGAACGGCCGGAGCCCATCACCACCCTCACCGGCCATCGAAACTACGTTGCCGCCTGCGCCTTCTCGCCCGACGGTCGGCGGTTGGTCACGGCCGGAAACGACGGCTCCATCCTCCTCTGGGACACTACAAGATGGAAGCGCCTTCGCAAGATGGGCCAGGAGCACACGCCGGTGACCTCGCTCGCCTTCTCGCCGGACGGCCGCTGGCTGGCTGCAGCGGAGGTCGGCGACATCCACCTCTGGAACACGGCCACGTGGGCGGAAGTGGCGATATCGCAGCCCGACGTGGAGGAGACCACCTGCCTGGCGTTCTCGCCGGACAGCCTACTTCTGGCGGCCGGAGATAGGGGTCCCAACGAGATCCGCATCTTCGATATGGAGACGCGCGAGCTGAGACAGAGGCTGAAGAAGCACTCCACCTCCGTCACGGCCGTGGTCTTCTCGCCGAGCGGATCTACCCTCGTCTCGTCTTCCGAGGACGGGTTTATCAAGGCCACGAATACTGTGGACTGGAACAGCCGTTATACCCGCCAGATGGAAGGCGGGGTCACCAGCCTGGCGGTATCGCCCAACGGACGCGTCCTGGCGTCCGGCGGACACAACCACACCGCGAGGCTCTGGATCGCGGCGACGGGCGAGCCGTACCTCACGCTCCGCGGCCACGCCGACGCCATGCGGGCCGTCGCCTTCGCGCCGAATGGCCGCACGCTCACGATTGGGAGCGAGGACGGCACCGCCACGGTATGGAATACCACGAGCCTTAAGCCGGTAACCACGCTCCTGGGCTTGGACGCTGTCTTCTGCGTCGCCTACTCGCCTGACAGCAATCTCCTGGCGACCGGCGGCTGGGACCGCAAGGTGCGCATCTGGTCCATGTCGAACCTCTTATCACCCCCACGTCCAAAACCGAAGGTCACTAACCCATGAAAACCACCCTGCTTCTCGCTCTCGCGCTCTGCGCCCCGTTCCTCGCCCTAGAAGCTCGCCCAGCATTGGGGGCGGGGAGGGCCAGTGCCCGACACCCTATTCCCTACTCTCTACTCCCTGGTTCTACGCCCCAGCGCGCCATCGTGGCGGACGTGACCAACGCGTCCCGGGACCGGCACACCATGACCAACCGCGCCGCCACCGATGCGCTCGCCATGGAGCTTACCAAGGCCGGCGCCTACGAGGTGGTCTCCCGCTCGGAGCTCGAGCGCGCTGCAAAGGACCACCACCTGCAGCCGCCCTTTGGCCCGGACGACGTCGCCGCCATCGCCAAGGACGTGGGGGCCGAGGTCCTCGTCACGGGTGAGATCCACCACGTCGATTTCCGCGTTCGGGACCGTCAGAAGGAGTATGAGGTCGGTCTCATAGTGCACGCCAAGGATATCGGCCTGGGCGAGACAGTGAACGGGGCAGCGGCGCGCGGCTTCGCCTACGATGCGCTCGACGGCCACAAGCCGGAGGCGCTGCTCATCATGGAGGCGGCCCAGTCCGCGGCGGCGCGTGCCGCTGAGCAGATGGCCAGCTTCCGGCCCATCGTGGCCACCATCCTGAACACCGCCGGCTTCGGCCGCATTCTCATGAACAAGGGGGCTGGGGATGGTATCCGGCCCCGACAGGAGTTCGTCGCACTCCGCTACGGCGCGCGGGTCGCCCGCCTCCGGGTGGTATACGTCCACCCGCAGGACAGCGAGCTCGCCATCGTAGAGAACACCGGTGGAATCCAGCCGCAGGACATCGCGGTCGCCCTCTTCCCGGAGCCCAAGTTCGGGCCGCGATAGTCCGCCCGCGGCGGCGGGCGGCCGCCGCATCGCGCCCCAAAGCAACAGGGTTCAGCCTGTTGCCCACACGCCACCGAGCGGCAGGAATACCCGCCTGCCGGGTGGAACTGCCCTGCATGCCGATTCCCGCTGCGGACCCCGTCCAGCCCCTCACACATTCGATCTCCACTCTGCGCTACAGGCTGCTCGCCGGCGTGCCGGACCTGGCGCCGCTCCGAGTGCTGGACTGCCGCGAACTCATGTGGTACGGCTGGAACGTGCGCTTCCTGGTACTGGGCGCCAGCCACGCCGTCTGCCTCGCCGGCCCGCACGCCACTGTCACTGAGCTGCTGACCTGCGGCAACGCCGGTGGAGAGGCGCATCTCCTGGCCGAATCGGTCTGTGAGACGTGGAACAGCTTCGCGGTGGAGACCTCCGGCCTCCGCTGCCGCGTCCGCCTCCAACCCTTTGACCTCCGCGAAGGCGACGCGCTGCTGGATTTCTACGCTCCGGACAGCACCCTCTCCCTCGCCTTCCCTCCGCAGTCGGAATCCGGAATCTCCCCTTCTCCCCCTCCCCCCTTCTCCCCTTCTATCTTCCCCGTCACCCGCCTCGGCTGGCGCGTCGAGCGTTCGGGCCTCCACATTGAGACCGTCCATACGTATCCGGAGGAGGGGCGCGGCGTGCGCAGCAGGACGGTATTCAGCCGGTGGAGTCCCGCCGCATGAGGCCGCCGGACGAACAGAACGCCGCTCGCGAGGCCGAGATCCTCGCCGCGGAGCGGGCTATCGCCCAGCGTCGCTGGCAGGACGCGCGGAACCATCTCAAAGCGGCGGCGGAGCTGGGGGCTGAGCGGCACGACCTCCAGGTGCACCTGACCGCGCTGGAGCAGGGCGAGCGCCAGACCCAGCAGCGCGGGCGGCGCACCGGCTGGATCGGTTTCTGGCTGGGAGGGCTATGTTACCTGCTGCTCTCGACTCGCCAGCCGCCGCAGTGGACCGTCCCCGTCTGGGCCACGCTGGCCTTCTTGCTGGTTCCACTCATCGGCGGCTTCGCCGCGGGCCGCTGGCAAGGCCCGGACCGGCCGGCGGCAACGCGGTTCCGGTCCGGCTGTTTCGCGGTCGGTTGGGCCATGGCGCTCTATACCGGCATCACGCTCATCTCGCTGCGCGAGAAGATCCACACCGGCAGCTCCAGCCAGGTACTCCTGGTGGGCCTCTTCGTCACCGGGGTCTACGCCGCCGTCGCTGGCATCGTCGCCGGCTTCTCCAGCGCGCGGTTAGCCTCCATGGGGTCGGCTGGAGGCGGGCCGTGAGCATCCACGTCGATGAGCGGCCGGACGGGGGATATGCCGTCTACATCGACGGTGACCTTCAGTTCGACACCTCCGATGAGGCGGTCTACCACGAGAGCCTGGCCCTCCCCGCCCTCTGCCTCGCCTCACACCCGAGACGTATCAACAATCTAGAAGCTCCCCCAGTATTGGGGGCGGGGGGGGCTGTTCCCCCGGTAATGGGGGCTATGCGCGTGCTCATCTGCGGCGGAGGCGACGGGCTCGCCCTCCGGGAGGTGCTGCGGTTCCCCGCCGTTTCCCACGTGGACTTGGTGGACTACAGCCCGGAGGTTGTGGACCTTGGCCGCACCCGCATCGCGGCCACGAACCGCCGCGCCTTTGAGGATTCACGCGTTACCGTCCATGTCCAGGACGCGTGGGCGTTCCTGACGCGGACCACAGACCACGGACCACCGCGTAATCCGAGGTCTGTGGTCTGTGGTGCGTCGCCTGTTATCCGTGGTCCTTCCTCTCACCTCTCACCTCTCACCTCTCACCTTGCCTACAATGTCGTCATCTGCGACTTTACCGTTCCGCGCCGCCCGGAGGACACACGGGTCTTCAGCCGTGAGTGGTATGAGCTGGTGGCGGGAGTCCTGGCGCCTGGCGGGGTAGCCGCCATCAACGGCGTCTCGCCGCAGGCGACACCGGAAGCCTTCTGGTGCCTGCGCCGCACCGTCCGCGCCGCTGGACTGTCGCCGCTCCCGTATCGGGTCTGCATTCCCAGCTTTCGCGCGCACGGCTACGGCGCCTGGGCGTTCCTGCTGGCCTCGCGCGAGCCCCTGCGCCTCCAGGACCTCCGCGCTCTGGCCTGTCCGGTGCCCACCCTCCAGGCCGACCTCACACGACTATGGCGCGGGGCCCGCTTCTCCCGCGCGGAGCGCGCCCTGGAGCGCCGCGTTCCCGTCAACACTCTGGACAATTCCGCCCTCTTGCCACTCCTCCTCAACCCCGGCTGCCTTGCGGGCGAGTCGTCAGCCGTCAGTCGTCAGTCGCCAGTATTGTCTAGTCCGGGATCTGGCCTCTCACCTCTCACCTCTCACCTCTCACCTGAATCACCCCTTCATCCAGCTTTCGACCTTGACCGCCTCATCCGCTCCATCCCCATCCTCCACCCGTCCCATACGCGGGAGATGGTGGAGACGCTGGCCGAGCAGGTGGCCGGCGCCATCCGGTCGCTGGACATCCGCAGGCTGGTAGAGGCGCTGCTCAAGCGCGCCAAGGAACTGCCGGGCGACCTGGTGCGCGAGCTGCGGAAGCTGCGCGCCTTCCTGAGGGACCACGCGCCGACCGTCGACTGGCTGCAGCCATGGGGCTGCCGGCTCTTCGCCGCGCTCGTCATCACCATGACGCTGGCCAACGCCATCGCCCCGGACAACGCGTTCGCAAAGGGCGGGCACGGCCTGGGCCACTCCGCCTTCTCACGGGGTTACACCGGAGGGTTCGCCGGCGGCAGGGGCTCGGCGGCCCCGCACACGGCCTTCAGCCCCACGGGCCACGTGAGCTTCGGCGGGTTCCGTTCCCACAGCTACGGTCACGGCATGACGGACGTGTACGGATTCCCGTACCGCACCCGCACCTTCTACTACTATGGCGGTGGGTATCACCACTACTACGGCGTCCACACCGCCGGCCCCCGGCCCACCCGGCCGGAGCAGCATAAGGCCGTCTTCGTGGCCGACGAGGACACCATCGTCCTGGACAATGGAGACGTGATCGTCACCCTCTCGGATACTGCCTACCTGCTGGTCAGCGGCGGCTCCGTCACGTTCATGAGCAACCAGGCGCCTGACCCGCTGATTCCGCTCTACCCGGAGCCCAGGCTATTCGACGACCTTACTGCGGAGCTCCACGGCGAGAAGGAGTATGTCCGCCAGGAGATGGTGCCGCGCGTAGACTGGCTGAGCTGGGTGGGCTGGACCAGCGCGCTCTTCCCGGAGGTGGCGGACGATAAGGCCGAGCTCCGCAACATGCAGGACCTGGACCGCCGGCTCGATCTGGCGATAGCCCGCGTTGGCGCGGCTCATCCGAAGCCGGAAGCGCCGGTCGCCCTCGGTCCGGATGAGGTGGAGCTGTTCGTGGGCGGCATCCTCCAGCCGGACTACACCATCGCCCTCCACCGCCCTGACGATGGGTGGCTCGTGACGGACGGCAGGTCGATGTGGCCGAGAGGCGCGGAGACCCAGAAGAAGCCGTGTCCGCCGCTGCTGAGCGCCGCTCTGAAGAGCGTCCTGGCCAAGCTTTCCAAAGAGTTCGTGGCGGACATCGCCTCCGACAACAACGACCTCTCGCAGCTTGCCACGGACCGCAACAACCTGAACAGCGACCTGTCCCAGTACCAGTCCCTCTATGCCTCCAACGGCTACGACCCCAACTACAGTGTCGATTACGGCGATGAGGAGATCTCCGTCTCCAGCGCCATCAGCCGCACCCAGGGCGATCTGGCGCAGAATGACGCCGACACGCGCAGCACCATTGCGGACCGTGACAAGACCACCCGCAGCCTCCACCTCTTAGACACCGCCATTCAGCGGTTTGGTAAGTAGGGTGAGCTCGGCCTCCAGTCGCCGGTCGTCAGTGGTCAGTTGTCAGTGGTCGGATATCGGAAATTGCCCCGGACTGAGTTTGCAGGCAATAGATTCGCCGGAATGGGACGCCGCCTGGGATGAGCTGGCGAGCACCCAGCCGGAATCGGGCTTCATGCAGTCCTCCGCCTGGGCCGCGTTCAAACGCCTGGAAGGATACCAAACAACCCGCCTCGCCGTCTTCAGTGATACCCGCGACACCCCTTCCCCTTCTCCCCTTCTCCCCTTCTCCCCTTCTGCGCCAAACCGGCTCCTCGGCGGCGCCACCCTCTTCTACTACCCCTCCCCCGCCGAAGCGGGGTTCATCCTCTGCCCGGAGGGACCCGTCCTGCCCTGGGGCGACACGGAGACGGCGCGCTCAGGACTCCGCGCCATCGTCGAGGCGGCGATGCGGCAGCCCGGGTGGGAGCGCGCCATCGGCCTCCGCGCTGAGCCGCACCTTCCGCCGCCCGCTCCGTCCCTGTTCCGCAACTGGTCCCGCGCGCCGGTGGACCTCACGCCCATCCACTCGCTGGTATTGGAACTCACACTCTCAAACGAAGAGCTTCTTTCTGGGATGCGTCCCAAGGGACGGTACAACATCGGCGTGGCTCGCCGCCACGGTGTGCAAGTCCGCCGCTCTGCCGACATGGCCGATCTGGGCGGCTTCTACGCGCTCTTCCTGGAGACGGCGCAGCGCAACGACTTCTTTGCGGAGCCCTACGGGTTTTTCCTGAACCTGGGAGCCGCGCTCTTTCCGGCCGGCATGGCGGAGCTTCTGCTGGCCACGTGGAGCGGAGAGCTGCTTGGGGCCATCCTGCTGGTCTACTACGGCCGCCGCGCCACCTACCTGTACGGCGGCTCCTCCGGCGTTCACCGGCACGTCATGGCGAGCTACGCGCTCCAGTGGGCCGGCGTTCAGGCGGCGCGCGAGCGCGGCTGCGTGGAGTACGACCTGTACGGCTACGACCCCTTTGGCCTTCCCGGACACCTCTACGAGGGCATCTCGCGCTTCAAGCGCCAGCTCGGCGGCGAGCGCCGGGACTCCATGGGTGCCCACGACCGAATCTTCTACGACCGCTTGGCCGGCCGGCTCGCGGAACGCCTGTCCG
>CAYNFH010000016.1:18977-38754 GCA_964396385.1 uncultured Chthonomonadaceae bacterium
GTATGAACACGTAACGACCACCGCGAGCGCATACCATGAAGTTGCGCCGTTCCCTACTCCTCTCTTTATTCTTGTTGGCCGGCTGCCACGGCGATCCCGCAGGCCCCAGGAGCGTCGCCGCGCTCGCTGGCCGGGGCGCGCCGCCCGATCTTACCCGCCCCTTTTCGCTGCTAGCCTGGACCCGGACCGGCGGACGTACCGATCCTCTGTCCGTCGCTTCGCAGCTCGCCTCCTCTGCCGGCGGGGACTGGATGGCCGTCGCCCCGAAGCCGCTGGATCCCGTCAGATGGCAGCCAGGCTTTGCCCGGGGGCGCAGCTCAGGAGCGTTCATCATCGGCGGAAGTGGTGTCGTAGTGAGACGACTGAAAGAGGCCGATACGTCCGTTCAGGGCTCGCTGCGGGCCATCCGTGAGTCAGGGACGCCGCTCGCCTGGCAGGAGCGGAACGGCAGAATGCTGGTCTACTTCGGCTCCGACGACGACCTTGCCCACGCCCGCGTCCACCCGCCTGATTCGGTTTCCGGCCTGTTGCTGCGGGCTCGGACTGCCGCCGGGCTCTTAGCCATGGTGGCAGACCTCTGGCGCATTCGGATCGCCGCGGATCCGGCTTTCCTCCACCGGAGGGACGCTCTCCTGGCATCTCGTCTGCCCGCAGATCCGCAGCGGGCTCCAAGCTTAGGTCTCGCTCGGGGTTACGGCATCTTTATGACGGGCATATCTGAACGCACCGAACCGGAGCCCTCGCCGGCCCATCTGTTTCGCCTGGACGGCAAAGCCACCAGAGACGAGGTGCTGAGCCGCCTCGCGCACTACCTGGGAGGCGAGTGCCGCCCTACGGGGGATGGCTGGGAGATCGTCCCATTCCGCGACGCGAAGGCGGCGCAGGAGGAGATAGACAGGCTGAAGGAGGTCATCGAGGATAACAGCGGCCGCGAGATGGCCTATCCGTTCACCGACCCCACCACGGGCGAGACCTCGGTAGTCATCGGCGAGCCGCGGGACGAGGCGCAGAAGGCGCTCGACAGCCTGGCCGTTTTAGGACCGCCCGCAGTCCCCGCGCTCGCCGGCTATCTCTCGGTGGAGCACGCCAGCCTGGCGGGACCGGCCTCCAGGGACCTACTGGCGATGGACCTGCCGGAAGCCCGGGGCGCCGTTACGGCTTTCCTGGACCGGCTCACGACAGCCCCTGCCGGCCAGAACTCCGCGGCGGCGGGCGCCGTCATCGGACAGGTTGCCACCGCCCTGGCCCGGGATCGGGACTCCGACCTAAAGCTGGCCGCCGCCAGGGCGCTGCTTCAGGGCAAACTGCCGCCAGCCGCGCAGCAGGAGGTCCGTCTGGCGCTCATTGGCACCGGCCGCGCCGACCTGCTCGCCCCGACCGCGGAAGACCGCCTCCGCTCGCCGGACCCGCTCCGCTTCGACCTGGCGGTGCTGCCGGACGGGAAGAGACCCCCGGGACCGGCAGCAGGCCGCATAACGCCTCTCGCCGTCGGTGGCGCTCCCGGAGGGGACCGCTGGGCCGTCTTTCTGAGCCCACTGCTCGGCAATCCACGCGATCTGTGGCTCGCGCATGGACGCGGATCCGGGTGGCAGGAGTACCTCTTCACAGGCCGCGCATTCCCGCAGGACCCGGATGGCTACTACGGCCGCGGCCCGAGCCTGCCCGGGCCCGGCTGCCTGTCGCTTCACGTCTCCGGCGACACCGTCACGCTCAAGCCGCCCGAGGACGCGGAGCAGGCGTTCACCGGCTCGGCGACGCTCCAGAAGGCGATGAGCGACCCGAAGCTTCCGGCCGCCCAGAGGCAGGCCGCCGCGCGCCGCATGAACGCCATTATGAGCCGGCTGTTAAACCGTCTCCGTCATGTCTTTACGCTGAAGCTCTCGGACCTGCGGCGAGACTCTGATGGAGACGGCCTGCCGGACCTTGTGGAGGAGCGCCTCGGCACGGACCCTCATAAGGCCGACACGGATGGAGACGACCTCCCGGACGGGCGCGACTCCAACCCGCTCTGCCCTCACAAGCCGCCCGGCCGGACCTCGCCGCTCCTTCAGGCAGTCTTCTCCGCCCTCTTCGCGGGAGACACCGGGCAGGTCCCCATCTTCGTCATTCTGGACAAAGATAAGCAGCAGGAGTTCTTCGGCGCGCGCGCTCCGGTAATCTGCGTCACCCGCGACGAGTATCTGAAGCCAGCCTTCAGCATGCCCAGCGCGCGCGTGCTCCAGTTCGGCGGACCCGCCGACGCGGCTTCCACCATCCTCCGGATGGACGGCCCCTGTGGCTTCAACGATACCGGCTCGCGGGCGGAGGTCCACTTCTGGGAGTGGAAGTCAAACCCCATCGCCGGACGGGGAATGCCGTGGATCTTCATGATGGGAGGAAGCGGCCTCCCGCTGGACTACGTCGCCACCTTTAGCCGGGATGGGGGAGTCTGGCGCCTGGACGCGGTGAGGCCGTGGAAGGTGGACAGCGTGGACAGCGCCGTGGCGGATCTGCTTCGTGCCGCTATGGAGAATGGCGAGCAGTAACGAAGATTCGGTCCGTAGTGGGGCGGACGGGGTGGAGGGTGTAGGCGTGGTAGGTCTGGACCTCCTGGAACCCGGCGTCTTCCAGCATGGAGCGTAGCTCGTCCTCGCGGTAGGCGTACTGAAGGTGGGTCTCGCGGAACTCCTCGTCCACTCCGTTCTGCCCGCGCAGGAAGAACCGCATGTGCACGGTACAGATGCGGCTCTCCGGATCGTACTCGCTCCTCCAGACGTACCGCAGCCGGTCATTGCTTTCGGTGTTCTCCTGATCGAAGAAGCCGTTCTCGAGGGCGTAGAGCGTGTTTACGTCGAAGATGAACATGCCGCCGGGCCTCAGGTGCGCGTAGACGCGGCTGATGGCGCTGTGAAGTGCCGCCGGATCCAGAATGTAGTTCAGCGAGTCGAAGAGGCTGAAACAGAGGTCGAACGGGGATCCTGGCAGATCCAGCGCGGCCGCATCCTGCACGTGATACTCGATCGGCAGCCGTTGCTTGAGCGCTTTCCGACGGGCTTCCTGGATCATCGGCTCGGAGAGGTCGACCCCCACCACGTCCAGCCCCTCAGCAGCTAGAATCTCCGAGACGTTTCCGGTGCCGCAGGCCAGGTCCAATACTCGGCGCGGCTTGAGCCGGTTCTCCTCCAACAGCTCCTTCACGTACCGCACCCAGAGCCGGTACGGCACGTCGCGCATAAGCAGGTCGTAGTACGGGGCAACCGCCGTGAAGGAGGGGGATTCCATGGGGTGATTGGGTAAACGGGTAAATGGGTGTACACCCAAATCTGCGCAAATGGATGTACCGGTAAATCTGTGTACGCCGGAATCCGGTACGTACACCCATTTACCAATTTGCTCGTTTACTCGTTCTCTACTGGGCGCCGACGTTCCAGCCGTACTGCACCATCTTCTTAAAGTCGAGGGGCTTTACGGTTCCGGAAAGGAGGAGGACCGGACTCTTCTCGCCTTTGGCAATTGCGACGTGGTAGTTGCACCATGTGACTACGGTGCGGTCCGGCGGCGGGTTCAGATACTTGAGCTGGTTGGGAGCGTCGGACAGGCCGGATGCCTTACCGCTCCACTGCTTGCTGTAGACAAACTGGAAGGCGCCGTTCGTCTGGCCCGATGCGTCTACAAGCGGCGTGATGTCGTAGCTGTCGTATTTGTACAGGTAGACCGGGGTATTCGGCAGGTTGGCGTAGCCCAGGCTGGCCGGAGTAACCGGGCTCGGCTGGTACCCGCTGCTCGGAGGAAACACCGCCGTGGTCGTGAGCGTGCGATCCTTCGTCGTGTCGTCAGGGCAGTGGAACACGCTCACGTCGTTCTTCAGGTACTTCATCAGCACGCTGTGGACGAGCTGGTCGGCTGCGACGGGCGTTCCGGATCCGGCGTACGGAGACCCGTCCGGATTCTCCGCATAGCCCAGCAGCAAGTTCGGATAGGCGCCGTAGTCGGTCTCATAGAGATGGAGGGCAGTGGAGATCTGCTGCATGTTGGATTCGCAGGACGTCAGGCGGGCCTGCTCCCGCGCCCTTGCGAAGACGGGGAAGAGCAGGGCGGCCAGCAATGCGATAACCGCGATGACGACGAGGAGCTCTATGAGACTAAAGGCACATCGGATGGGCCCACGCATTTTCGGTCCTCCGGGCGGGCCAGCGGCCCTCTTAACAATTGTACACTACCTGGTTGGATTCCCCAGGCGGGCAAAAGGTTCCTGCGCTGCACCCCTCCCAACCCTCCCCTTCGTAAGGGGAGGGAGCATCAAGCTACCACAGGTTCCCCCTCCTTACCAAGGAGGAGGCCAGGGGGCGGTTACGTCGGGTATGCGAACAGCCGCAGCAGGATCCACGCGAACAGCGCCCCGCACCCCGACGCCACCAGGTTCACCACGTCGTTGGTCACCCAGCGCCAGCCCCGCGCGAGCTTGGCTGGAGCCTCGCAGTGGACCGGACGCTCCGTGAGGAGCCCGCAGCGCGCGCAGCGATACTGCGCCTGCAGAGTGGCCCCCAGCAGGCTGTCCACGTACGACGCCACGAAACCGGCCCATCCAACCGCGATGAGCTCCGCCGCGTCCGGACGCCAGAGCAGCTCCGTGCTTCGGGCCGGCCACGCAGCCCAGCCGGCACCGGCCACGAAGAATGCCCCTGCCATCGCGGCGATCAGCCCGCCGAGGGAAACGGCCCCCGACGTCCCTGCTTCCACCTTGCGGAAGGTGGTGACCAGCCGCGGCCGCGCGCTCAGCAGCCCCCCGAGTTCGGTGGCCCACGTGTCCGCGTTCGCGGCGGCCAGGGAGCCCAGGTAGAGCAGCATCAGCGGGCGGAGCGCCCCTACCGTGCCCATACGCAGGCTAATGGCGAACAGGATCACCAGAAGCGTGGGAATGCCGCCGTTGGCCAGGACCTGCCCGGCGTCCCTCAGAGACGACTTGTCGTACCGCGCGCTTGCCGCGGCCTTGCGCCGCTTGCCGATGCCTGAGAGGAGGCTGGAGGAGAAGAAGAAGACCAGAAGAGGAGCGGCAAACGGCAGGCGGCCGAGCCCGAACACGAATACCCCCACCGTAAAGGCCGCCAGCGCACCGGAAAAGCTCAGGAACCGCAGCATTCCCGCCACAACCACAATCGCGGCTGCCGCCAGTGCCGTCTCTAAAAGCTCAGTGGGAGTGGGTTGAAACAAGAAGGCTCTCGAACGAGTTATCGGAGATGATGGCTGGAGTGATGGAGTGTTGGAGTACTGGGGTCTGGGATCCGGATCCGGGACATCACTCCACTACTCCATCGCCCCAGTGCTCCAACGCCATTGGTCGACACCCGCCTACTTCCGTGACACATACGGACTTCCAGCTACATAGTACCGCCAGGGCCGCTCCGCCGCCTTGGAGATGCCTACGCGCGTGGTCTCCACAATAAATGCAGGTGGGGCCGTCCCAGCATTCACAACAAGCTCAGAGTCCGTAAGGTCGGCGCCATTGATAGCGCCTATGATACCCAGAGCCGCGCAGAGGTTGCCGGGACCCTTGCACAGGCGGCGCTCATCCTGGATCCCTCTGTTGCGGCGCATCTTGTCGATTCCCGCCAGCGGCTGGAGCGCGCGGATAAGGACCGCTTCGCCCACGCCGGACTGGCCCGTGACCGCGTTCACACACCAGTGAGCGCCGTAGATGCGGTAGACGTAAGCGCGGCCCGGCGGGCCGAACATAACGGAGTTCCGTTCGGTGGGACCGCGAAAGGCGTGGTTGGCCGGGTCATCCGGACCGTAGGCCTCGGTCTCCACAATGACTCCGGACAGATCCCCGTCTTCCGTACGGTGAACCAGCACGCAGCCCAGCAGCTCCCGCGCCACCAGGCTGGTCTCCCGGGCGTAGAAGGAGCGGGGCAGGACCGGATAAGATCCCACGGGTGTTCAGGTGTTCAGGTGTTCAGGTGTTCAGGTGTTCAGGTGTTCAGGATGCCCGTGTTGAACACCTGAACACCTATCCTTTCAGGTACTTCCCAAACCAGCCCAAGGTCCGCTGCCAAGCCTCGCGGGCCGCGTCGGCGTGGTAGCTCTCGCGGGTGTCGTTGTTGAAGGCGTGGCCGGCGCCGGGATAGACGTACTGCTCCGCCGTCTTGCCGTGGCTGCCCAACGCGTCCCGGTATGCAGCCACATCGGCTACGGGGATGCTCTGGTCCGTCGCGCCGAAGTGGCCCTGCAGTGGCGCCTGGACCCTTTCGACCAGGTCTATAGGGCCGGCGGGCTGGTTCTGGGTCTTCTCCGCCTGCCGGATGCGGCCGTAGTACGCCACCGCAGCATCCAGGCCGGAGACCTCCGAGGCGGCCAGCATGGAGACGCGCCCGCCCCAGCAGAATCCCACCACTCCCACCTTTCCATTCGACTCGGCTTTACCCCGCAGGTAGTCAGCCGCCGCGCGGATGTCGTCCATGAGCTGGGCATCTGGAATACGCGCCACCCAGGCCCTCAGGGGCTCGAAACCGCCGGATATGGACGGCGGCTGTCCTTCCCGGCTGAAGAAATTGACGGCCAGCCCATCGTAACCGGCCTGCGCAGCCCTGCACGCAACGTCGCGGATGTGGTCGGTGAGGCCGAAGATCTCATGGATTACGATCACTCCTCCTCGCTGCCCCCCGGTCTTTGGGCGGCAAAGGAACCCGCTCACCTGCTGTCCTCGGCTCTCGAAGCGAACCTCATCGTGGACGAGATTCGTGTCATCCAGGGCGTGCGGCAGCGAGTCCTGCTTCATGGCCTCCGGCCCGAGAAAGGCGGCAACCAGGGTGCTCATATTCATCCTCTCGACGAACCGTCTGCGAGTTACGTGATCCAACTCCGGGTCCAAGCCCGGATCGATGTCCCGCTCGGTCATGGCATCTCCTTTGGAGTACGAGAGTTCGGGATCCCGCATACACCCATACCCCCACACTCCCACACCGTTCTACCCGGTCTCCCCCGCCCCCTTCCACACAGCGTGGGTGAAGAGGTCCTCGTACAGCCGGCCGGGCAGCGCCACGCTCACTGGGCATGCAATCCGCATCGCCGAGCACCGCTCCCGCACGCGCGAGAGCACCTCATCGTCCTCGTAGCGGCGGGAGACGTGGTAGAGGCCCAGCCGGCCAACACCGGAGGCGGCGGCAAGCTCCAGCACTTCGTCCAGGCACGAATGGGGATGTCCGCGCTCGCTCATCGCGCACCGCTCATCCATATCCAGGAACGTGCATTCGTGGAGCAGCACACGGCTGCCGCGATAGGTCTCCGGAGGAAGAGGCATGGTGTCGCCGGTCACGGTGAGCAGGATATCCTCCACCGATTCCGTCAGGAACTCCCGGCCGTGTTTCAGGCGCAGCGCGTCTAGCTCCGACTGGGGGAGTCCGCGCAGCTCCACCTTCACCTTGTCCACGTAGCGCACCACCTGGTAGCCGAGGCTTCTCACTCGAGGCGGTTCTATCGCCGGATAGTGGTCGGTCTCGAAGCCCCGCAGCAGGTGACGCTCGGGCTCGATAGGAAGCGGATCCCCGACGCCCATGGGACGCCACGCCACCTTCCCGGTAGAGCGGGCATCGAAGCTGGAGAGAAATCCCGCGAGCGCGTGTCCGGACCCGCTTGCCTCCGGGAACACGGTGACAAAGTCTCCCGCCCCGCCCCGCAGGTTGAGAAGCTGCATCAGTCCGGCACAGTGGTCCCGGTGCGTGTGGGTGATCGCCGCCACCCGGATCTTGTGGATCTTGCTGTCCAGCATGGCGCACACGCCGTCCCCCGCGTCGAATAGGATCCGGTGCGTCTCGTCAAACACCCAGGTGGAGACGAGCGGGGTGGAAAAGACGGTTAGACGTGGGGGATCCATACTACTGTATGGGAGTGTGGGAGTGTGGGGGTATGGGAGTAGTTGCACCCACACTCCCACACTCCCAGACGGCCTTTCATGCCGTCATTCGGAGCATGTCCAGGAATTCGGCGCTGCGGAGGTCGCGCTCCGTTCGGTAGCGGATATACCAGCGGAGGCATTTGTCCACCTCGCGAAAGGCGCGCGGATCAGGGGCCATTGCGACGAGCTGCTCCGGCTCCGCGTCCAGGAGTCTGCGCATGATATCCAGCGCGCCGGAACTGAGCGGGATGGCGTCATCCACCGCGTAACGGTCGGCCGAGCAGAGCGCTCCTCCCAGAGAGGGGCTGAAGGAGATGCGCCGCTGCTCCAGCTCCCCGCCGCACTTCACGCACCGGTCAAGCTCCGGCCGGTACCCGCGCTCCGCCAGAAGCCGCAGCTCGAAGCTATGGACTACTACGTCCGGATGCTCCGTGGCGCGCTGGAGCAGATACAGGGCGGAGAGAAGCAGGTCGAACACCTCCTGATTGGGCTCCCGCTCCTCCATCAGCCGGTCCACCAGCTCGCACAGGTAGGATGCCCGCGCCAGGCTGGAAAGGTCGTTCCTGAGCGCGGGGAAGGACTCCCGGATCTCGCACTGGGACACGATGTCCAGCGTTCGCCCTACGGCCAGGAGCATCCGTGAAAACGTGAACAGTTCCGTCGCGCCGCTCAGCTTGCTCGTGCCGCGGCGCGCGCCTTTAGCCACCGCATCGACTTTGCCGGCCTCACGCGTGAGCAGCCGGAGGATCTTGTCGGTCTCTCCCAGGTCCGTCCGCCGGAGGACAATGGCGTTGACTTTGTAAACGGGCATGCTGGTTGATGTTTGATGGCTGGTGGTTGATGGTTGATGGACCGGATCGTGCTTGTTCGTACCGAGTAGGAACGCCGATCCAATTTCGCTCGCTCCCGCAACCCGACTGCGCAGGTTCTCTGACCATCAACCATCAACTATCAACTCGCTTTTCTCGTTGCTTCCTTCAATCCGGCGGCAAAGCGCCGCACCTCCTCGAAGAGTGGCGGACCTTCGCCGCTGCGGGCGATCAGGTCCACGAGGGCGCTGCCTACCACCACCCCATCCGCGAACTCCCCGATCCACCGGACGTGCTCAGGCCGGGAGATCCCGAACCCCACACAGACCGGAACGGATGCCCTGTCCTTTACACGGCCCACGAAGTCGCGGAGTTCCTCCGGTACGTCCTGCCGTGCGCCAGTCACACCGGTGCGGGAAACGCAGTAGATAAATCCTGTGGAGATACGGCAGACAACCTCGATCCGCGCGTCCGTACTGGTCGGGGCCAGGAGAAAGACTGTATCGAGCTGCCGCTCGCGGGCCGCTGCGATCCACTCCCCCGCCTCTTCCGGGGTAAGGTCCGTCTGAATGACGCCATCTGCCCCAGCCGCAGCCGCGTCCGCGGCGAAGCGACGGACGCCGTACCGCAGCGTGGGGTTGTAGTAAGTCATGAGCACGATGGGGATCTCGGAATCGCGCCGGATGCGCCGCACCACCTCCAGCACGTCCACCGTCCTTGTCCCGCCCGCCAGCGACCGCTGGCCGGAAGCCTGGATGCTGGGACCGTCCGCCAGCGGATCGCTGAAGGGCACGCCCAGCTCAATGGCGTCCACGCCCGCTACGTCGAGCGCGCGCGCGATCTGCACCGTGGCGTCCAGCGACGGGTCGCCGGCCATAATGTAGCAGCCCAGCGCCCTCTCCCCACGCGCCTTCAAGGTGGACAGTCTATCTGACAGTCGAGTCATTGGATTGATGTAGGGGCGGCCCTGATCGTGAACAGGTTACAGGTTACGGGTTTTGGGTTACAGAGGAAGGCGAAGTGAGTACGTCCTTGCGTTACTGCGTACTCACCCGTTCTCCCTTGCAATCTCTCCCCTAAGACCTGTAACCTAGACCGTAATGTTCAGCTCGCGCGCGGCGGTCTCCACGTCCTTATCGCCGCGACCGGAGAGGTTGATAACCACGACGGAATCGCGGGAGAAGGTGTGGGCGATCTTCTTCAGGTGGGCGAACGCGTGGGAGGACTCCAATGCCGGAATCAGCCCCTCGGTGTGGGAGAGCATCTTGAAGCCAGCCAGCGCCTCCTCGTCCGTGATACAAACGTACTCCGCCCGGCCGCTATCCTTCAGATAGCTGTGCTCTGGCCCGACGCCAGGGTAATCCAGACCGGCCGAGATGGAGTGTGACGGCGCCACCTGCCCGTCCGCGTCCTGGAGCAGGTAGCTCTTGCTGCCGTGCAGCACTCCCGGGCTCCCCGCCGAAAGGGTGGCGCAGTGCTCGCCGGTGGGGATTCCACGGCCCGCCGCCTCCACCCCAATGAGCCGCACGCCGGCGTCCCCTACAAACGGATAGAAGATGCCCATGGCGTTGGATCCGCCCCCAACACAGGCGATTACCGCGTCCGGGAGCCGGCCCTCGAGCTCTAGAATCTGCGCCCGGGCCTCTCGCCCGATGACCGACTGAAAGTCCCGCACGATCATCGGATACGGGTGGGGTCCCACTACGGAGCCGATGATGTAGTGAGTATTGCGGACGTTGGTGACCCAGTCGCGGATAGCCTCGTTGGTTGCGTCCTTAAGCGTGCGGGTGCCGGAAGTGACAGTGCTTACCTTCGCCCCGAGGAGCTTCATCCGGTACACGTTGAGCGCCTGCCGGTGCACGTCCTCCTCGCCCATGTAGACTTCGCACTCGAAGCCGAATCGGGCGCAGGCCGTGGCGGTCGCGACGCCGTGCTGGCCCGCGCCGGTCTCCGCGATGATCCGGGGCTTGCCCATGCGGCGCGCCAGCAGGATCTGGCCGATGGTGTTGTTGATCTTGTGCGCGCCGGTGTGGCAGAGGTCTTCCCGCTTGATGTAGATTCGGGGCCCGCCCAGCGTCTCCGTCAGCCGCTCTGCGAAGTAGAGCGGCGTGGGCCGGCCGACGTAGTCTCGCATGTAGTAGTCGAGGTCCGCCCGGAACTTCGGATCCACCTTTGCGCGCGTGTACTCCGCGGCCAGCTCATCGAGCGCCGGGATCAGCGTCTCCGGCACGAACCGTCCCCCAAACTCCCCAAAATGGCCCAGCGAGTCCGGGAGAGATCTCATGGGTAACGTTACCATGTGTATGCCCTCCTATCTCCGCGCCATCACCGGTCCCTTGGGCTTCTTCGCGCGCGGCCGTTTGCCAGTTACGTAGGCCCAATAGTATACCGGGAAGCTGCCAATCAAAAGGCTCCAAGCAAGGAACCTCAGCGCACTGGAGTACGGGGCCGCGAGCGGAATCGCTCCCTTGGACTGCCCGGTTTCGTCCTGCAACAGGATGGCCTGGGCCCCGTCGATGGCGGCTCTATCCGGATCGTTTGGAAGGTAATGGATGATCACGTCCTGACCGGTCTTGAGCGAGTCGTACATGCCACCGTCAATCTGGTTAGTGACGCGGTGATTGACGTTCTTGGAGTCTGGAAACGTGAACGTCGCCGTATAGGCCATCCGGCCATCGTCGAGGGGCTGGCTGTCCTTCAGCTCCAGGCTGCCGTGCTCCCTTACGCCGCGCTTCTCGATCTCGCTGCGGCGGCTCGGCAGGTAGAAGAAGAACATAAGCAGGGCTCCCACGGACATGAGACCCGCGAGTACCCAGAATAGTCGGCTAGGCATATTCACTACCCGACGAAGGACGGAGGACGGGAGACGGACGGAGCATGGAATTCCGGACCTCGAACTTCGGACCGCCGTTTCCGTCCGTCCCCCGTCTATCGTCATCCATCACTTAGCTGCGCATCCGCACGCTGGACGGCACGGATGAACGCCTTCAGCATGACGTGGTCCTTGCGTGCCGGCTCCGCCTCCACGCCGGAGGAGACGTCTACGGCGTATGGCCGCACGGCCGCGATGGCGTCCGCCACGTTATCCGGCGTCAGCCCCCCTGCAAGGATGATCGGCAGCTCGAAACGGCGGCCGATCTCGCGCGCCAGCTCCCAGTTGAAGGTGTGGCCCGTCCCCCCCAGCATGTCCGCGCTGTACGCGTCCAGCAGCAGCGCGTGGGCGTGAGGGACACACGCGGCGACCTCGGCGAAGCAGCTCTCATCGCGCACCCGGATGGCGCGGATGTACCGGCGCTCGCCGCTTAGAGACGTGGGGTGCCCTTCGTAGAACTGGACGGCGCCGAACAGGCAGTCGCTCAAGTTCTGCTCCGCGTCTTCAATCCGGTGATAAATTGCCACCCGGTCGACAAACGGAGGCAGATCCCACGGCAGAAACAGCGGCTCGGACTGACGGTACACGTATCGGGGCGACAGCGGCACGAAGTTAAACCCCAGCGCGTGCGCCCCATAATCCACCGCCGCTCGGGCGTCCTCGGCGTTCGTGATCCCGCAGATTTTGATCCGGGTCATGGGAACGCGGTCCCTACCGCCCGAGCAGCTCGCGCATCTTAGCGGCGATGTCCGCTTCGCGCATGAGCGATTCACCCACGAGGACGGCGTGGACTCCCGCGTCCGCGAGGCGCTCGACATCCGCACGGCGGTTGATGCCGCTCTCGCTCACCACCACGCGTTCCGAGGGAATGCGAGGCAGAAGGTCCAGGGTGGTCTGCAGGGTCGTACGGAACGTGTGCAGATCGCGGTTGTTGATTCCAATCATGCGGGCCGGCGTGTCCAGCACCTCCTCCAGCTCTTCCGCGTCGTGCACCTCCACCAATGCGGCCATACCGAGTGTCTCCGCGCAGGTGAGCATGCGCAGCATCTCCGCCCGCGTGAGGGCCGCGGCGATCAGGAGGATGGCGTCCGCTCCGGCAGCGCGCGACTCCAGTATCTGATACTCGTCAATGATGAAGTCCTTGCGCAATACGGGCTGTACCACGGCGTCGCGGACCGCCGGCAGGAACGAAAGGTGGCCCTGGAAGAACGGCTCGTCGGTAAGCACCGAGAGGCACGCCGCGCCACTGTCCGCGTAGATGCGTCCTATCTCTACCGGCTCGAAGTCTTCCCGGATGGTGCCCTTGGAGGGGGATGCCTTCTTCACCTCGGCGATGAGGCCGGGCGCCGGTGCGGCCAGCAGGGCGGCGGTAAAGTCGCGAGCGGGAGACGAATCGGCTATCCGTCTCTCCAGCTCACAGGAAGGAAAACGCCGCCTCGCGCAGTCCACTTCCGTGCGCTTGGCGGCCAGTATCTCGCTGAGTACGCTCATGTATTTTGGTGAGAGGTGAGAGGTGAGAGGGTCCGGATCCGGCTCACCTCTCACCTCTCACCTATGCTGTTGTCTTAGCGGGCTCCGGCGCCGCTGCCTGCGCGACAGCCTGCGCCTGGGGCACGCACCCCTGCGTGTATTCTACCAGTCGGTGCAGCACCTGCAGGGCTCGGCCGTTGTCGATGAGCCGTCGGGCCAGTGAAAGCCCATCGCGCCAGCTCTCGGCCATGCCGCCCAGCACCAGACCGGCACATGCGTTGATGCAGACCAGGTCGCGGCGCGGTCCCTGCTCCCCCTTCAGGATCGCCAGCAGGATCTGGGCATTCTCTTCCACGGTCTCGCCACCCCGGAGCTCATGCTCCTCCGCCGGCACAAGGAACATCTCGGCAGGGGTGCGGACCTCTGTGCTCACACGTCCATGCTGCAGAACGCTCATGCGGGTCGGCCCAACGGTGGAGATCTCGTCCATTCCGTTCATCCCGTGGACTACAAACGCCCGCTCACATCCGAGCCGGCCCAGCACCTCCGCCACGATGGGACAGAGCTCCGGGTCAAAGACGCCCACAATCTGGCGGCTCGCGCCCGCGGGATTCGAGAGCGGCCCCAGTACGTTGAATGCGGTGCGTATTCCCAGCTCCCGGCGCGGCTGCGCCGCGTGCTTCATGGCCGGATGGTGGCTGGGCGCATACATGAAGCCGATACCTACCGCGTCGATGCAGTCCGCGATCTGCTGCGGGCTGAGCCGCATCTCCACGCCCAGGGCGGCCAGCACGTCGGCGCTCCCGCACCGGCTGGAGACCGCCCGGTTGCCGTGCTTGGCGACTGCGATGCCGGAGGCCGCCACGACGAGCGCTGCCGCCGTCGAGACGTTGAATGTGTCGCAGGTGTCCCCGCCCGTGCCGCAAGTATCGATAAGGGGCCGCTTCCGAGGGCTCACCGTCACGGACTTCGCGCGCATGGTCTGCGCGAATCCGGCCAGCTCATCCGCGGTCTCACCTTTGGTGCGGAGGGCGGCGAACAGTCCCGCGATCTGTATGTGCGTCGCCCGCTCCTCCATGATCTCCGTCATCACCTCCGCGGCCTCCTCTTGCGTCAGGTTCTCGCGGGTCGTGACCTTGCGCAGCGCATCCTGAATCATGTAGGTCTCCTCGTTGAGGTGACGAAGGACGGAAGACCGAAGACCGACGGAGCGGATTTCGTCCACCGTCCCCCGTCCTCCGTCACTGGACTACCACCAACTCCTCCGGAGGCGCGGCGTTCAGGTAGCGCGCCCCCTCCGGGGTGACTGCGACGATGTTCTCGATCCGGACTCCGAACCGCCCCGGAAGGTAGATGCCCGGCTCGTCGCTGAAGCACATACCCGCCTTGAGGGGTGCGCCATTCCCTGCCACGATGTAGGGCGGCTCGTGACCCGAGAGGCCGATGCCGTGACCGGTGCGGTGGATGAAGTAGGCTCCGTACCCAGCCTCGGAGATCACGTCCCGAGCGGCCGAATCCACCGCTGCGCCTGTTACGCCCGGAGCAATCCGCCGGTAAGCGGCCTGGTGCGCCGCCAGAACGATCTGATAGACCGAAACCGCCTCGGCATCGGGCGGACCGTACGCGACTGTGCGCGTGATGTCCGAATAGTAGTCGTCCACGATGCAGCCGATGTCCAGGATGACCAGGTCGCCGCGCCCAAGCCGCCGGCTACCGGGGCTGTGGTGCGGGAGCGCGGTGTGCGGCCCGAAGCAGACGATCGCGAACTCCGGCCTGGTGCCGCGCCGCTTATACGCCTGCGCAACGGTATCTTGAATGTCCCGCTCGGTGACCCCCTCGCGCAGGTAAGGCAGGGTCTCCTCGTAGACGGCGTCCGTCACCGAGGCGGATCGCGCCAGGGCGGCGATCTCGTCGGCCGTCTTGACCTCGCGCAGGCGGGCCATCAGCGCACCGGCGGCAACGCAAGGACTGCGCGGGACGAGCCTCTGGAGCGCCAACAGGTGGACGCTCATCAGCTCGTCATCTATCGCGAGGCCCCGCCCATCCAGGCACCAGTCGGACAGAAGATCCTGCACCGCATCGTACCAGCCGCCGGAATCGCCCCACCCGAACACGCGGTCGATCCCGGCGGGATTTGCACGGGTCTGCTCCGCGTTGATCTCCGGGACGACGAACGCGGGCTCACCCTCCGCGGGGACGAAGAGGGCCAGCAGCCGCTCGTGGCCGCTCTCCGCGAATCCGGAGAGATACCGCATCTGGGCCGTGGGCGCGAAGACTGCTCCGCCGAGACCGTCGGCCCTCAGCTCCTCCTGTATGCGGCGTATGCGGGATGCGTAGTCAGGCACCTACCCAGTTCCTTAGCAGGTCCTTGCCGGCGGAGGTCATGATCGATTCCGGGTGGAATTGGACCCCCTCCACAGGGTGCTCGCGGTGGCGGACCCCCATCACTTCGCCCTCCTCCGTCTCGGCCGTGATCTCCAGGCAATCCGGCATGGTTTCACGCCGGACCACCAGCGAATGGTAGCGGGTCGCCTCAAGGGGGCTGGGCAGGCCGCGGAACACGCCCGCGCCGTTGTGCCGGATCTGGGATGTCTTCCCGTGCAGCACCCGGTAGTTGCGGATGACCTCCCCGCCGTAAGCCTGGCCGATGCTCTGATGGCCCAGGCAGACGCCCAGGATGGGAATCTCCGCGCCGAACCGCTCGATGATGGGGACGGAGCAGCCGGCCTCGCTGGGGGTGCACGGGCCCGGCGAGATGAGGATCCGGGAGGGCCGCATCTCCACGATCTCGTCCAGCGTCACCTTGTCATTACGGCGCACGACCAGCTCCTGGCCCATCTCGCCGAGGTACTGGACCAGGTTGAAGGTAAAGCTATCGTAGTTATCGATGACCAGGATCACGGCGGGGCTTCCATCCAGCGGGCGCCAGAACGCGCTGTAGCGGTCTTATTATCCCCCGTCTCGGTGGATTCCTTCGGTAGGACGGGTGGCCCAGGCAGAACCGGCCCGCGGGATGCCCGCGGGCCGGTGAGAGAGTTCTACAATCGGTTGATGCGTTACGGGTTGCGGCGCCGCCGTGGGCCCCGAGGCGGCGTAGTGGTCATGTTTTGTGACGAAGCCGCGTCCAGGCCGAGGGGCTGCACAAGCTGCTGCGCCATGCTGGGGTCCAGGCGCCGCAGAGTCTCATACTCCTGCCGCGCGCCCGCCGCGTCCCTCATGCCGATGTAAGCGCTCGCCAGGCCAAAGTGCAGGTTCGCATCGTTGGGATGGTTCTGCAGCGCCCGGCGGTAGGCGGCCGCCGCACGCCGGGGCTCGTGAAGCTGCATATAGATAGCGCCCAGGTTCGCCTGCGCGCCCGGGTAGTCCGACCGCTGGCGCACCACCTCCCGCATCTCCCCTTCAGCTTCCTGGTACTGTCCAGATTGGGCCAGCGCCGCTGCCAGGCCGTAGTGCGCCTCCACCAGATTCGGGTTCGTCGCCAGCGCCTGGCGGTAGGCCGCTACCGCATCCGCCTGGCGGCCCGGCATGTGCGCATACGCCGTAGCCAGCCCGAACTGCGCCATCCCATTCAGCTCGTTGTGGGTGTCCAGCCGGGCCGCCTCCTCAAAGTGGTGCACAGCCTCGTCGTACTGGCCCGCGCGGGTGAGCGCCGCGCCGAGGTTGTAGTGCGCCCGCGCGTTGTTCGGGCTGAGCTGAGCGGCATGCTGAAAGTGCTCCCGGGCCTCGTCCATCCGGCCCATGCGGGCCAGGGCAGCTCCCAGGTTGATGTGCGCCTGCACGTTGTTGGGGTCTTCCCGAATGGCATCCTGATAGGCTACCGCCGCGTCGGCGTCCCGGTTGCGGCGCTCGTAAGCCGCGCCCGCCAGTACGAACGCCTTCGCCCTCTCCGTCTTGCGCAGGCGGACCGCCCCGATGGCATCCAGCGCCTCTTGCGGTTGGTTGTCGCGGATGGAGGCCTCCACCAGCTCATCGTAGGTCTCGATCTTCTGGGGTTTGCGCCGGAGCGAGTCGCGGAAGTCCTTGACCGCCTCCGCGTACCGGCCGGCCTGCATCGCATCGATGCCCTTGTTGTATAGCTTGTCGCCTTCGTCTGCGCGCGCGGGGGCGGCCGCCGCAAGGCCGAGTATAAGAGCCAGTCCCAGCGATTCTATCCGCCTCATTCCTCTCTCCTTGGGGCACTGCGTCGGTTACACACCTAGCAACGACCAAGCGTGCAAGACGTGTGCCAACGGGCGGACGGGGCCAAACGTGTTCAGGTGTTCAGGCTGGAGTCGGTCCGTCCTCCGTCACCCGTCCACCATCAAGTCTTCAGGACGCCAGAGAGGACGGTAACAGCCTGGCCGACGAGGAGCACGCGGTCGCCCTTCACGCGGACACCGATGACGCCGCCGCGCGCCGATACCTGGAGTCCCGTCATCTCGCTCTTACCGAGCTTGCCCTGCCAGTACGGCCCGAGGCAGCAGTGGGAGGAGCCTGTGGCGGGATCCTCGTTCACGCCCACTGCCGGACAGAAGAAGCGGCTCACGAAGTCGTACCCGGCATGGTCCGCCGTGGCCGTCACAATGACGCCGCGGGTCTGGATGCCTCTCAACCGCGGGAAGTCCGGGTGCATCTCGCGCACCTCCGCCGCCGACCTCACCGCGACCAGGTAGTCGAACTTGCTGCGCCGTACGTAGACGGGGTCCGCGCCGAGCGCCTCGACGAGCCCGGGCGGAGGCTCCGCCTCAGTTGGGGGTGTGGCGGGGAAGTCCAGCGCAATCCAGCCATCCTGTTCCCGAGTTGCCGTCAGCAGACCGCTACGCGTTGAGAATCGCGCCGGAGCGTCCGCGGAAGCCGGCCGGTCTCCCACAGCACGTGCGCGCTGGCGAGAGTCGCGTGGCCGCAGAGGTCTACCTCCACGCTCGGAGTGAACCAGCGGAGGCTGTATCCCTCTGGGCGCGGAAGCAGGAACGCCGTTTCGGAGAGGTTCATCTCATTGCCGACGCGCTGCATCCAGCCGTCGTCTACCGGGCCATCCAGGATACATACGGCCGCCGGGTTGCCGCCGAAGGGTCGGTCGGTGAACGCGTCAACGTGGTAGATAGCGTAATCGGCCATATCTCTGCCTGAATCCGTCCGGCATCCGTCTCCAGTCCTCCGTCGTCTCTCAGTCGCTCACAATCGCGTCTACCTCGATCTCCACCAGCATAGCCGGATCGATGAGGCGGGTCACCTCCACCATGCTGGTGGCGGGACGGATGGCTCCAAACACCTCGCCGTGGGCGCGGCCAACCGCCTCCCACTCCGCGATGTTGGTGACGTAGATACGGGTACGTACCACGTCCTTGAGCTCCGCTCCGGCCGCCTTCAGCGCCCGCTCCAGGTTTCGAAGCGTCTGCCGGGTCTGCGCGTACGCGTCCCCCACCCCGACGACTTTGCCCTGCTCGTCTGTCGCCGTGGTGCCGGAGACCGCGACCACCTGCCCCAACCGCACCGCGCGTGAGTATCCTACAATCGGCTCCCACTGCGTCCCCGAGCTGACATTCCGCCGCATCATGTTTTGAACCTGACCGCCGACTGACGACAGAAGACTGACGACTGGCGACTGATTCCGTCCGTCATCCGTCTCCCGTCTCCCGTCATGAGTAGATCCCAATCTCATACCCATCTGGGTCGAGCAGCGAGAACTCGGTGTAGTCCTCCTCCTCGTCGTGGGTAATGTTGCGGAGAATCTCCACGCCGGACGCACGGAGGCGGTCGTACTCCGCCCGGGCGTCGTCAACTTCAAAGTAGAGCCGCAGGCCGACCCCGCGCTGGTTGGCGGCGAGCGCCTCGAGCTGGTAAGGCTCCTCGCGCGAAGCCTCCGATACCAGGAAGAGGCTCACCTCCTCCCGCTCCAGGGCCGCAAACTCCGGGGCACCCTCCGGGTCCGAGTGCGTGATGCTGAAGCCGAGCCGCTCCGTGTAGAACCGTACGGCCCGCTCCATCTCCTTCACCGTAAGCTGAGGAACCACTGTAAACATTCGGCTCTACGCCCGCCCTTCGCCAGGGGATTGGGAGTTCGCCTCACCCATCACCTCTCACCTCTCACCTACTCCAATCCCATCTCCGCCATCTCGACGGCGGACATGACGGCGCGCGACTTGTTGACCGACTCCTGATACTCCAGCGCCGGCACGGAGTCCGCCACCACCCCTCCGCCGGCCTGCACGTAGACGGTTTCGTTCTGCACCAGCGCGGTGCGGATGGCAATGGCGAAGTCCATGTCGCCGTTGAAGCTGAAGTAGCCAACCGCGCCTCCGTACAGGCCGCGACGCGTCGGCTCCAGCTCTTCGATTATCTCCATCGCCCGCACCTTGGGCGCGCCGGTAAGCGTGCCGGCCGGGAAGCTGGCCCGCAGCACGTCGAACACCTCGCGGTCCTTGGCCAGCCTGCCGGTAACGTTAGAGACGATGTGCATAACGTGGGAGTATCGCTCGATCACCATCAGCTCGTCGACCCGCACGGTACCGTACTCCGCGACCCGGCCCACGTCGTTGCGTCCGAGGTCCACGAGCATGATGTGCTCTGCCCGCTCCTTTTCGTCCGCGAGCAGCTCCTCCGCCAGCTCCGCGTCCGATTCCGGAGTCTGGCCCCGCGGCCTGGTGCCCGCGATGGGCCGGAGCGTTACGGTGTGGCCCTCCAGCGTGACCAGTATCTCCGGCGAGGAACCCACCACCTGCTTACCACCCAGGTCCAGATAGTACATGTATGGCGACGGGTTGACGGAGCGCAGGG
>CAYNFH010000016.1:38764-52338 GCA_964396385.1 uncultured Chthonomonadaceae bacterium
GGGCGCGGTAGACCTCGAACGGATGCGCCTTGAGCGTCACGGAGAACCGCTCCGACGGCACCACCTGGAAAGCATCGCCCGCCGCGATGTACTCCTTGCACCGCTCCACCATGCTCTCGTAGTGTTCGCGGGTCATGTTGCAGGTGGGCTTAGGGGCGCGGCCGGAGCCGGGCCGGGTCAGCTCTCGTCCGGGCGCGCGCAGCCGCGAGATGAGCGCCTCGATGCGCTCGGCCGCCCCATCGTAGGCCGCGGCGGGATCCTTTCCCACCCTGGCGATGCAGAGCGCCTTCACGCGGTGCTTGACGTGGTCGAAAATGAGGAGCGCGTCGGTAAAGAGGAAGTAGGCGTCCTCCACCTGGAGGTCGTCCACCGTGTCGTCCGGCAGGTCCTCGAAGAAGCGGACGATGTCGTAGGAGAGGAACCCGACGGCCCCGCCACAGAACGGAGGTAGGCCCGGTGTCTCCACATAACGGTATCGGGAGAGCATCCCTTTAAGGAGCGTGAGGGCGTCCGCGCCCTCCGGGATGGGCTCCGACCGCTCCACTCCGGATTCAGAGATGAAGGCCGTTCTGCCCTTGGACCGGAACGTGAGGAACGGATCGCTGCCCAGAAAGGAGTACCGGCCGAGGCGCTCGCCGCCCTCCACGCTCTCCAGCAGGAACGCCCCGGCCTCTCCTGCAATCTTCTCGAACGCGGACACGGGCGTGAGCCTGTCCGCCAGGATTTCGCGGTAGACGGGGATCAGGTCGCCCTCGCGGGCGGACGCCAGAAACTCATCGCGAGCAGGGGTGAGCATGGTCTTGTGGGCAGCCTCGGCGAAAGTTGCCCATTATAACACAAGCGGGGTTCTGGAGCAAAAACTGACGCGGCGACGCGGCGATTCCCGGGTCCGGCCCCTCGACTCTAGACTCTCGACTCAGGAATCGCCCCCTCGCCGCGTCACTCCCCTCCCAGCCCGCCGCCTCCCATGCCGCCGAGCCCGCCGGCGCGGCCGGCCTGCGCCTTGAGCGCGCCGAGCGCCATCTGGAAGTACTCGCGCATACCCAGTAGGCTCACCACGAGGAGGAGGAAGTGCGCGATAGAAGAAACGATGCTCCAGAGCAGGCAGATCCGCCCGACCTCCTGCCGGCGCCGGTCATCGCACATCATGAACGCGAGGCCGATGGGTATCCCGAAGTAGGGGAAGAGAAGGCCCAGCCAGACGGCCGCCGCATTGGCGGTCCGCGGATTGCCTGTCGTCGAGGCCACTGCCGTCGCCGCGGCGGCGGTGTAGCCGGCAAACCGCTCCCCCACCCCGGGCGTGGCCTGAGGACGGACAGGAGCGGGCGCGGACACCGGCTGCGCCGCGGGAGCGCCCTGAAGTGGCGTGCCGCACTTCCAGCAGGCTGTTACGGTGTCAAAGTTGTTCGCGCCACAGCGCGGGCACGTGGTGCGCCCTCCGCCCATAAAGTCCCGTCCCTTCCATGCGCGAATTCTGCGGCCCGGCAGCGCATTCCTCCGATATAGAGGATGTTCTGGCCTGTATGAGGGAACATGGAGAGCGTAGAAACGTATGTGTCGCTATCCATTCTATGGGAGAGCTAGTCACCAACTCAAGTAAACTGCGGCTGGGTATCGCTGCGCCGGTTGCGCTGATTCTGGAGTACGTTGAGCGTGCCGCGGCGGTAGGCGGTTTTACGCTCGCAGGGTTTGTGACGGATGGCGAAGCCCCCAGGGAGCTAAGAGGTGTCGCGCGCTTCGGGGACGCCACGGCGCTCGCGGGAGCCGACACCGTGGAAGCGGTTATGGTCGCCTCGCCGGTGTGGCGGCGGTCCGAGGAGGTTCTGCGCTGCTTTGAGGCTGGGAAGCCCATGCTATGCGAAGCGCCTCCGGCCCGAACGATTGCAGAGTTAGATCGGCTCATCGCGGCGGAGCGCGCTGCCGGCATACCCTGCCTTCCCGCCTTCCCGAAGCGGTTTGACCCTGTCTTTCGGGGCATCTACCATCTTCTGCAGGGGGGTCGCATCGGCGACATTCTGCAGGTGCGCTGCGACTGGAGCTGCTACGCCCCGAATGGCCGCGGCGGCGCGTCACTGACATGGCATGAGGTGTTCCGCGCACAGGCAGCCGATACGGCGGACCTCTGCCGCTGGTGGCTGGGCGATGCCCACACGGTCAGCGCCGACATCGACGTCGTGCGGCCTGGCGGACAGGTAGAGGACCTGGGCAACCTGATCTTGAGCCACGATCACGCGGTTTCCGTACACCACATCTCCCGCGCGTCGCACAAGGAGCCTGTGGAGCACTACCTGCTCGATGGGACCAAGGGCACGCTGGAGGCAACGGTGGGCCGGCATACCCGCTTGCTGCTGCACCGCCATGGGCGCTCGCGGGAGGACATTACCACCGAAGTGGTTCAGCCCGGTGCCGGCTCGGCTCGGGAGCTCGCCCTTCGGTGCTTCCATGACTGCGTTCTGAATGGCGCTACTCCGCCGGTAGACCTGCGGGACGCCCGCGAGGCGCTGGAAGTGGTCGCGGCGGCCTACCTCTCTTCTGTCGAGCGGACCAAGCTGTCGCTACCGCTCTCCCGCTCCATCGACGTGGAGTCCCTGCTCCAGTCGGCAGGAGAAAGTGCCCAGTCGTCGGCCATCAGTCTTCAGTCGTCAGAAGCCCCTGCACCCAGACCAAAACGTCTCCTTTCGTCCTGGCCGCCGGCCGGCTACTGACTACCGACTACTGACTACTGTTCACGGTCTGGCGTCGCGGAGGGCGTTCAGGATCTCCTCTACCCTGCTCAGTGCGCCGAAGAGCCTTGGGCCGAGCTGCGCCTTCGGTCCCAGCTTGGGGTAAGCCGCCCAGGCTTCGCGCACGGCCCGAATGTCTGACGGCAGCGCGCGCACAGAGGACACGGTGCGGCTCCAGATCTGCAGGTTCTGGGGCCGACGGTCCTGCAAGACAGGCTCTTCGCGCAGTGACGCCAGCTCGTGATCGAGCTGCGCGAGCGCTTCGATGTATCCGTGGATCCGGGCCGCGAAGCGGGCATGCTCCTCGCCGGGCAGCGGCGCGGCTTTCATCCCGGACATGGCCATGCGCGCCGTGATGCAGCGCGCCGCGATCTCATTGATTCTCCGCTGCGTGAGCGTCTCCGACTCCGCCCTGGAGGCTGAGGCGGCCAATACGACGAGGAGAGATACCACCACCGCGGTGCGTATAGAGAACCGAAGGTGGGTGCGAAAGGGCTTCAAGGGGTGACTCCTGCGCGCCGGGCGCGCCGTTGAATTCCCGAATCTACGGGGGCTATAATGAACGGGCCTTGAGCGACCTCCTCCCGCAGGAGGCGGGCGCGGCCCGGGAGGCAACGAGTGACTACGCAACAGCAAGCCGTGCCGGGTCCGCAAGTGCACAAGGGACTGGAAGGCATCGTCGCCGCCGCGACCAACATCTCGGAGGTTAACGGCGCGCTGGGACGCCTGACTCTCCGTGGCTATGATATCAGTGAGCTCTCCGGCCGGGTCTCCTTCGAGGAGGTCGCCTACCTGCTCTGGCACGGCAAGCTGCCTAACAAGGCGGAGTACGAGGCGCTGCGGGCCGAGATGAGCGCCGCGCGCGAGCTGCCCCAGGCCGCGCTGGAGGCGCTTCGGCGCTTGGCGCCCCACGCGGATGGAATGGACATCCTCCGCATGGGCGCGTCCATGCTCTCCCTGGACGATCCCAACCTCAACAGCACGGACATCGAGAGCAACCGCCGGCGCGCCGCGCGGCTCCAGGCGCAGATGCCTGCGATCGTGGCACATACGTGGCGACTGCGCAACGGCCAGGACATCGTCCACCCCAAACCGCAGCACGGTCTCGCCGAAGGCTACCTCTACATGCTGGAGGGAAAGGAGCCGGACCCCGCGCGGGTGGATGGCCTCAACGCATATATGGTAGCGGTGAGCGAGCACGGCCTCAACGCCTCTACCTTTACCGCCAGGTGCGTAATCTCCACAGACTCAGATATGGTTTCCGCGCTGACGGCCGCTGTCGGGGCGCTCAAGGGCCCCAAGCATGGAGGCGTTCCCGGACCGGTGCTGAAGATGCTGACGGAGATTGAGACGCCCGCTCGTGCGGAGGCATATATACGGAACGAGATGGCGCAAGGGCGCCGCATCATGGGCTTTGGCCACCGGATATACAAGGTCCGCGACCCCCGGGCGGCCCTGCTGGGCGATGCCGCCGAACGGATGGCCCGCACCACCGGAGATCGCGTGCTGCTGGACCTGACCCAGGCGGTGGAAGAGACCACGGTGCGCGTGCTGGCGGAGCTCAAGCCGGGCCGTGACCTGTACGCGAACGTGGAGCTCTATGCCGCCCTCATCCTCCACGCCGTGGACGTCCCGTCGGAGCTGTTCACCCCTACCTTCGCAATCGGCCGCACCTCCGGCTGGACTGCCCACATGCTGGACCAGCTTGAGGACAACCGCCTCATCCGCCCTTCGTCTGTCTACGTGGGCCCTTACGGCCGCAAGTGGCAACCGATGGAGGAGCGCTCGTAGACCGACGGTAGACGGCAGACGGATGACGGACGGAGTCCGAAATCGGTCCTCCGTCTACCGTCATCCGTCAGTTTATGAGGTCTGCCCGGTTCAACGGCCAGTAGCGGAGCAGCGCCTTTGCCTCCACATTGGCCAGCGGCAGCTCACCCCAGTAGCGGCTGTCGTTGCTCTGGTCCCGGTTGTCCCCCAGCACAAAGAGGTTCCCCGGCTTAACGCGCTCCGGACCATAGTCCCCGTGCGCAGTGAGCTGCCGGTACGGCTCCGGCAGTGGCTCGCCGTTGATGAACAGCTCTCCACCCCGGATCTGCACCGAGTCTCCCGGTAGGCCGATCACGCGCTTGACGTAGTTCTTCGAGGGGTCGTGCGGGTAGCGGAAGATGATCACGTCGCCGCGGTTGATGTTCCCTACCAGGTACGGGATGCGGCTCGCCAGCACACGCTCTCCCGTGCGGAGGTTCGGCTCCATGCAGCTTCCGTAGACATAGAAGCCGCGCGTACCGAAGACGAGCATCGCAGACATGATCACCAGCGCCATGCTGGTTACGCGCCCGAAGGCGGCAAGCCGGTTGAGGTTCCGAGAAAGCAAGAGATGCACTCCCTTCGAGAAGGTCGGGAAGAGACTTTCAATTTTCAATTTTCAGTTTTCAATTTCCAGTGAAAACACCGGGTGGTTATTCCATCCCGTGTATCCAAATTGAAAATTGAAAATTGGAAATTGTCTGCCCTACTCGTCGGGGAGTGAGGCGCCCGCTAGAAGCGGGAATCCGCGCTCTTCGCGCTGCTTCAGGTATCGCAGGCAGCACTTACGAGATAGCGCGCGGACACGGTTGATGTAGCTGGCGCGCTCGGTTACGGAGATGCTCCCCCGAGCGTCCAGCAGGTTAAAGATGTGCGAGCACTTGAGGCCCAGGTCGAAGGCAGGGAAGACCAGGTCCTTCTCGACTATGCGGGAGCTCTCCCGCTCGTACATGTCGAACAACTGGAACAGCATCGGCACGTCGGCTTCGTCGAAGTTGTACAGGCAGTTCTGGTACTCGGAGTCCTTCTCGACTTCCCCATAGGTTACGCCGTAGGCCCACTCCATGTCCCAGAAGCTATCCACACCCTGGAGCACGCAGGCAAGGCGCTCCGTGCCGTAGGTTATCTCCGCCGAAATGGTCTTACACTCAACGCCCCCCATCTGCTGGAAGTAGGTGAACTGGGTGATCTCCGTGCCGTCCAGCCAGACCTCCCAGCCGACGCCGGAAGCGCCCAGCGTGGGCGCCTCCCAGTCATCCTCCACAAAGCGGATGTCGTGGTCCTCCAGGCAGATCCCCAGGTGACGCAGGCTGGCCAAGTAGATGTCCACGATGTCGTCTGGAGATGGCTTCATGATCACCTGGTACTGGTAGTAGTGCTGCACCCGGAGGGGGTTGAGGGCATAGCGGCCGTCGGCAGGGCGGCGGGACGGCTGCACGTAGGCGACGTTCCAGGGCTCCGGTCCAAGCGCTCGGAGGGTGGTCGTAGGGGCGTTGGTGCCGGCGCCTACCTCGACGTCGTACGGCTGCATGATGAGGCAGCCGTGCTGTGCCCAGAAGGTCTCCAGACTGATAAGCAGATCCTGAAACGTCATACCGCGCTGGGGTCCACCATGCCGAATTTGGGTCGGGCCGGCGGGGGTCGAGTGACCTAGTGTACCACGTAAGGGCGAAGGTCGGCGGTAGGAGCGAAGGTGGGCGGGCGGCGATGGCGGCTGGCCTGCTCGTAGGCGTAGGCGAGCCGGATCAGTGTCGGCTCCGAGTAGGCCCGGCCGAAGAACGAGACTCCCACGGGCAGGCCGCGGTAGTAGCCGGCGGGGATGGTTATGCTCGGATAGCCCGCCACCGCGGCCGGCGTGGAGCTGCCGCTGACGCCGGAGTCGCCGTTCACCAGATCGATGAGCCAGGGCGGACCGCCGGTCGGGGCGACCAGCGCATCGAGGCGGTGCTCGTCCATGACCGCATCGATCCCCTTCTTGCGGGCGAGCAGGTGGTTCTTCTTCAGTGCGCGCTGGTACGTCCTTGTGGTGAGCGGCCCCTTCTTCTGAGCCATCACCATGATCTCCTGACCGAAGAAGGGCATCTCTTCGGCGGCGTGATGCTCGTTGAAGGCGATGACGTCCGCCAGGGAGTGGACGGGTGACGCCGGCCCCAGATCCGCGAGGTAGCGGTCCAGGTCCGCTTTGAACTCGTACAGCAGCACCTCAAACTCCGACTCGTCGAACTGTCCGGCGGTCGCAATGTTCGCGGGATCGACGATAACAGCGCCGCGCTCCTTCATGAGCGCCAGCGCCTCCTCCACGAGACGGTCCGCGCCAGGACTGTTGCCGAAGTACTTGGTTCGCGGCACCCCGATCCGGGCCCCGCGCAGACCGTCCGGGTCTAGGAAGCAGGTGTAGTCGGTCTTGGCGTGTTCACGAGTCCCGCTCGTGGCTTCGTCTCTTGCATCCACTCCGGTCATGGCGCCCAGCAGGATGGCGGCGTCCCTAACGGTGCGCGCCATGGGACCGGCCGTATCCTGGCTGTGGGCAATGGGGACGATGCCCGCGCGGCTAACCAATCCGAGCGTAGGCTTGATTCCCACGATGGAGCATGCGGACGAAGGGGAAACGATGGATCCGTCCGTCTCCGTGCCTATCGCCGCCGCGCAGAGATTGGTGGCGACTGCAATGCCGGATCCGGAGCTGGAGCCGGAGGGGCTCCGGTCCAGCGCGTAAGGGTTGCGCGCCTGCCCTCCTCGGCCGCTCCAGCCGCTCGAAGAGTGAGTCGAACGGAAGTTGGCCCACTCGCTCAGGTTCGTTTTTCCGAGTATTACCACACCGGCCGCCCGGAGGCGGTCCACCAGGAACGCATCTCGCGGCACGGCGACTCCTGCCAGGGCGAGCGATCCGGCGCTGCTCATCATGCGGTCCCGCGTGGAGATGTTGTCCTTCAGCAGGATCGGGATACCGTGGAGCGGTCCTCGCGGTCCCTTAGTCCGCCGTTCCTCGTCCAGCGCTTCCGCGATCGTGAGCGCGTCAGGGTTTATCTCCAGGACACTGTGCAGGGCCGGTCCCCTCCGGTCCAGCTCCTCTATCCGCCCAATATAGAGCTCGGCGATGCCGCGGGCAGTAAGCCTTCCGGACCGCATCCCGTCCTGGAGGTCCGCGATAGTCGCTTCTTCGAGAGGGAAATCCGCCATCGCTTCGGCATCCGTTCCCATCCCGATCCCCATTCCCACAAGCGCGCCTCCTACGAGACCTGACGTGACGAACCGCCGACGGCTCATACTGCCAACGCCCCGCGCCCGAGAAGACCCCTTGCTGCTCATTCCTTCCTCCGTACACGGATCCCGGTTCCGGTAGCTCCATTCTTCCTCAGGTGGGTTCCGCATTCCTATATTGCAGAGCCAGCCCCGCCGCTCATTGTTGTCCACGAATTCCGGCAGAAGTCGCAGGACGGAAGGGAGCATTTCCACGGAAGAAGCACCATGTCGGTCCGACCGGAGAAGGCTACAGAGCTATATGCGCGCGCTCCCCTTGAGAGCACGGATCTATGTTGCAGCCGTAATTTCGGCAGGCGTTCTCGCCTGCCTTGTCGCGTCTCGCATCCCCGAACCCGCCCCCGAGACCCGCGCCTGGCAACTCGCCTTCTTCATGATCCTCGCGGTGCTGGCCGGCAGCCGAAAAGTCAAGCTCATGCGCTACCGCGTCGTGGAGGACGCGGGCTCCATGACGCTCGGCTATGCCATCACGGTAGCCGCCTTGATCCGATTTGGCCCTTCGGCAGGACTGGTTGTGGGCGCCTTGAGCACACTCTCCGGCTGTCTCTATCCCCGCGTCCAGCCGGCCCACCAGCTTCTCTTCAACGTCTCCCTTACCGCCCTTTCAGCCTGGATCGCGGGGCTCTGCTACCTCCGCGTGAACGGTGGGCTGGATGTCCAGGGGACTCACTCCTTCCCTGCGGTCATCGCGCTTGCTACCGTTTACTTCCTCGTGAACACCTACGGGGTGTCGACCGCTATCGGGCTGTGGACGAACCGCAAGCGGATTGAAGTATGGAACGAGACATTTCTGTGGACCGCTCCTACCTACTTCGCGGGCGCGGCCATCGTGGCGCTGGCCATCTCGCTGTTCGGAAAGCACGCCGGAGTTATCCTGGTATTCGGCGCTCCGGTCGCCTACCTCACCTACCAGTCGTACGCCAGCTACACCGCGCGCACCGAGGAGAAGCTCCGCCACATCGAAGAGCTTAGGCTGAGCCACATGCAGCTCGCCGACCTCTATCTGGCGACCATCAAGAGCCTGGCGCTCGCCATCGACGCCAAGGACCAGTACACGCATGAGCACATCCTGCGCGTGCAGCGCTACGCCGTCCGGACCGCGGAGGAGTTGGGGATTACCGGATCCGAGCTGGACGGCTTAAGGACCGGTGCGCTGCTGCACGACATCGGGAAGCTCGGCGTGCCGGAGTACGTGCTGCTGAAACCGGGCCGGCTTACCGACGAAGAGTTTGCCAAGATCAAGAAGCATCCCGAGATCGGCGCCGCTATCCTGGAGCCGGTCGGCTTCCCCTGGCCGGTGCTGCCTGTTGTCAAGTACCACCACGAGAAGTGGGACGGTACCGGCTATCCCGAAGGGCTGAAGGGCGAGGAGATCCCGCTCACGGCCCGCGTGATGGCCGTGGCCGATGTCTACGACGCGCTGACTTCCAACCGCTCGTACCGCAACGCATGGCCGCATGAAAGGGCCATCTCGGAGATCCAGAAAAGCGCCGGGAAGCACTTTGACCCACGGGTGGTGGACGCATTCGTCAGCGTCATCGACGCCGTGCTGGCCGACATTGGACAGGAGCAGGATGAAGGCGATACGGCTGAGCACGCATCGTCCTCCTGCGTCCGGGCCGTCGACGCTGCGAGAGACATCCGCCAGGCATCCTCGGAGCTGTGGGCATTGTACGAGGTAGCCCAGACCCTGTCGGCCAGCCTCGGGCTTCAGGAGACTCTGGATATCCTTGGAGGCAAGCTGGAGGCGATCCTCCCCGGTACCGCCTGTCTCTTCCTATTGCGCGGCGCGGACGATAAGACGCTGCGAGTGCGTACGGCCGTGGGAGTGAACCGGGAGTTCTTTGCCGACGCGCCAGTACAAGCCCTTGCGGGGCCGACGGCGGTAGTGGCGGAGACCATGGTGACGTATCTAGGGCCCTACGAGCCGGAAGACCTTGCCGTCAACAGCCAGGCCTTCACTCCATGGATATCTCTGCACTCCGCGCTCATTGTTCCGGTGGTGCACGAGGGGCACGCACTGGGGACTATCAACCTGTACCATCCCGGGCGTAACGCATTCAACGGCCATGACCGGCAGCTCCTGGAGGCCATTGCCGCCCGCGCCGCCCTGGCTATCTACAACGGCATCCTGTTCGACCGGACCCGCACTAACGCGGACACGGACGGCCTCACGGGGCTGTTCAACGTCCGGTTCTTCACGGAGATGGTGGAGGAGCGCTGCGCTCGCGACCCGCAACAGGAAGACCGTTATGCCCTGCTCTGCCTGGATCTCGACAGCTTCAAGCCGATCAACGACAACTTCGGCCACCAGAAGGGCGACCAGGTGCTGCGCGATCTGAGCGGGCTGTTCCGCAAGACGGTGCGGGACCCCGACGTGGTCGCCAGGTACGGCGGCGACGAGTTCCTGGTGCTGCTGGAAGGCGCCGACGCCGTGGCGGCGGCGACTACTGCCGTGCGCATCCAGGAGGCGGTGCGCCACTACGATGCCGGCCTGGTGCACCCCCGCCTCGGTACACTGCGACTGGGTGTGAGCGTAGGTTATGCGTGCTACCCGGTAGATGGGACCGACTGCGCCGCTCTGCTCTCGACCGCCGACGCGAGGATGTACGCAGATAAGATGGAGCGCAAGTTGCAGCGCCTGGCGGAGCACGGCTCCACGGAAGACCAGATCCCCCCCACCCACGGCATCACCGAGATCCGCCGCTCCGCGTAGGAACTCTAGGACCCGCGGCGTACTCAGAAGTCAGGTTAACTATGGCGGGCAAGAATCGAGTGGCGGCGTAGCAGCGGAGCTGCGTGCGTCCCTGCCCGCCCCCGGGGCACGGAGGCCCGGGGCTACTGGATCCTTCGCGACCGCCAAATCCCACCTGTCCCAAATAGCCTTTCCCGTTGAGCTTCCCGTTGACTTGCCAGCCTACCAGCCTAGGTCCCCCCATCGCCGCCGGCCGCACCGCGGAGGTGTATCCGTGGGGAGAGGGACGAATCCTCAAGCTATTTCGGGAGTGGTGCCCTGCCCACTGGATAGACTACGAGGTCCGCATCGCGCGCGCCGTCTGCGAATCGGGAGCGCCCGCGCCCGCCGTTTTCGGGATTACGGAGGTCGATGGGCGGCGCGGGGTAGTCTACAGCCGTGTGGATGGCCAGACGATGTCGGTGGAGATGCGCGGGCGCCCGGGTCTGGCGGACGAGCTCGCGCGCGAGTTCGCGGCGGTCCACGCATCCATCCACGCGCGCTTGGGAACCGGTCTGCCGTCGTTACGGGAGAGGCTGGAGGTGAAGATTCGAGATGCCGGCCCCCTGCCGCTAGACATGCGGGACCGCGCGCTAGCGGCACTGGTGCGCCTCCCCGACGAGGAGCGGCTCTGCCACGGCGATTTCCACCCCGAGAACATCGTGATGACCGAAGACGGACCCGTGGTGATCGACTGGGTGGACGCCGCGCGAGGCAATCCTCTCGCGGACGTCGCGCGGACCCGGCTTCTCGCGCTGATTGCCGGCTGGCCGATAGACGCGGAGGAGCGATCCTGGAGGGCACGGCTGTGGAGCGGTTACATCCGCCGGTACCTGGAATTGCGGCCGGGCTCCCGCGAAGTCGTCCAGCAATGGCTGCTGCCTGTTGCGGCCGCGCGGATGGAGGAAGAGGTCCCCGGCGAGCGCGGCCCCCTCCTCCGGCTAATCAGGAGATTGGTCTACGCGGCGTGATCCTGCGCTACGGCTTCGTCGTGCTGCCGGCTGGCAAGCTTCTCCAGGAAGGCGACCAGAGCGGTCCGCGTGCTGCTGTCCGGATTGACGAACTCCGCGCCAATGGTGCTGTGTGCCAGGTTGCCGCCGACGTGCACCACACGGCACTCCACCGTGAGGCGAACCGGACCGCCGGTATAGGCAGTGAGCTGGAATCGGTCGCCGGACTTGAGACCGGTCGGCGCATTGGCGATGCGCAGCCCGTCCCGGCTGATGTCCCGCACCATTACTACCTGCCACTCCTCACCGGAAGCGAGGACGGCCGACAGCACGTCCGGGTTCAGCCGAACGCTTCGGCGCCGCTCATCCGTCTTGTCCGCGGGCGTCGTGCGCCGCGGCGCTTTCCTTGCAGTCACTCGCGAATCCTCCTTGCGGCAGTTACACTTCGGTTCCTTGAATAATCGGCAATTGGCGGCGGAAACTGGAGAGTGGACACAGAGGCAGCGGAGTACTGGGAGACCGCTTCAGAGCGTCACGTGGTTGCGGAGTGCGAGGAGACCATCTCCCAGCGGCGAGCTGCCCCTCACCCAGCCCTTGCCGAACATCTGAAGGGTCTTCCGCAGGACTTCTCTCTCGGCGACACTCAGGTTCTGGAAGCGGGCTCCGTAGATGTTGTGCCCGCGGACTCGCGGCCCCTCGCGAACTACCTGGGCGGAGCACGTAAGGCTCCGGGACACGTGCGGGGTGATGTCCACCTCGATATTCTCGCCCATGCGGAGGCGGCGAGGCACACGGAAGAGGATGCCCATGCTGCTCACGTCGAGCGCGCGGCCCATGGTCATGGTGCGGCCGGTCCGAACGGTGATCATCCATTCGGCCGCGTAGCGCGGAGCGTGCCTCCTATTGTGCAGCGTGTCCAACATGCTCGGAGCCTGTTCCCCACTGGGTCCGCTGGTATTGCTGGTGTTTAGTTCCATTATCGGCAGCCGGTGAGAATAGGTGGAGGGGCTCGGCGGTCAGAGGCGGGAACGAGAGTAACAGAGCGTGCGTCTTTCTGAATGAATTGCCGGGTCGAAGGAATTGCCATGAACTCCGCCAACGCAGAAACAGATTACTTGAGCGGCCTCGCCGCGCAGGCCAGCCCGTTTGTAGGGAAGCGCGCGCTCATCTGTGAAGACGAGGGGGTCACGTCGCTCCAGCTCAAGAAGATCCTGACTCAGGCCGGCGCCCGGGTAGTCGGGCTGGCCAACACCGGCAAAGCCGGGGTGGAAGTGGCGCTCCGGGAGCGCCCCGACCTGGTCCTCATGGACATCCGGATGCCGGAGATGGATGGGCTCGAGGCTACACGAAGAATCCTGGACGAGTTTCCCACCTGCATCGTGATGATCACCGCCTTCTCGGACTTACCAACCGTGGACAGGGCGATCGCGCTGGGCGCGTCGGGCTATATCGTCAAGCCGGCGGACGCCACCCACGTAACCGCGTCCGTAGGCTCCGCGCTCCTCATCCACGCGAACCGGGGTAGCCGGCAGGCCGCCTGAACGGCAGGCTGCTCAGGTGTTCAGGCGTCCGGTGTTTCGGATTCCGGACCTGAAGACCTGAACACCCGAACACCTTCCTCTACATCCCCGCACTTTTTGCAGCGAGCGCCAGTGGCGCGTCTCGCCACAATTAGCCTAGATACCTTGTCCGAGCCCACCCATGGGCCTCGGCCATTCCTGGCGGTATCTGCATTTCAGTGGAGCTCGCTCGATGCGCAAACTGCCCAGGAAGGCCCAGATCTTCCTCATCGCCGTGATAGCTTCGGGAGCTCTCTGTGCCGCAGCCACCCGGTTCGTAGAGGAGCCCAGAGCCAGCGCCTCCGTGTGGGAGCTGGTGGTACTCATCGTCCTCGCTACCCTCGCCGGCAGCCGCAAGGTCACTCTGGTACGCTCCGCCCGCCGTGAAGACGAGGGCTCAATGTCGCTCGGCTTCGCTATCACCTTTGCGGCACTGCTGCGGTTCGGCCCGGACGCGGCGCTCGTCGTGGGGGCGGTCAGCACCCTCTCCGGGTGCATCTATCCGCGCCGCCAGACGGTGCACCAGCTCCTGTTCAAC
>CAYNFH010000016.1:52348-52660 GCA_964396385.1 uncultured Chthonomonadaceae bacterium
CAACGTGGCGCTGACCGCCGCTTCGGCCTGGGGCTGCGGCATCGCCTTCATGTTCCTGAACCACCACAGCCTGGCGCTATCTCCCATCATCTCTTTCCCGGCTGTCTGCGGCGCGTGTTTGATCTACTTCGCCATCAACACCGGCGCCGTAGCCACGATAATCGGTCTCTGCACCAGCCAGCACGCCGGCCGTCTCTGGAAGCAGACGTTCCTCTGGACAGCGCCAGGCTACTTCGCCGCCGCGAGCATCACCACGGTTGCCATCCTCGTATGCGGACACCAGGTGGGGGCGGTGCGCCTGTTCGGAGCGCC
>CAYNFH010000017.1:0-51188 GCA_964396385.1 uncultured Chthonomonadaceae bacterium
ACTACTACCGCGAATGATACGTCCTGGCGCCAGGACTGGTGTCGCCGGAAGCTATCCGCAAGGTGCTGGACGCCGCGCCGCAACCGTCGGAGGGCAACACCGGCTGGCAGGCGCGGGCGCTGAATTTTGCGGACCCGTGCAAGGACGCTCCCATCCACCGGCTGCTCGTCGAGCCGGCGGTCGTCCAGGCCGTGGAGACCCTCTTTGGCGCCCCGGCCCGCGTCTACTACGGCATGCTGGCCGTGGTGCCCGCCCGCGGCGGCACCGGGCTGCCCTGGCACCAGGACAACCAGTACAACCAGGTGCATGGCGGCGCGCTCAACGTCTTCATTGCGCTTTGCGACATCCCGCCGGAGAAAGCGGGCCTGTGGGTCGCGCCCCAGAGCCACCGGCGGGGCACGGTTCCATCGCACGACAGCGACCTATACGGCAAGGGACACCGCCAGGCGGTCGATGAGCCGGAGAAGGGCATCCCGCTCCCCGCCATGGGGTCCGGCGACGCCTGCATCTTCGACCGCAACACGCTCCACCGCTCCATCGCCAACGGGACCGATGAGCACCGCTACGCCTACGCCGCCCAGTACACCAGCGCCAACGCCCGCTACACGGCCACCGGCGAGATTCCGCCCGGCCGGATGCTCGCCATGGAGCTCCGCACGCTCTGGCAGGACCTGCTGTCATGATCACTCTGCGGGCGGAGCCGTATGAGATTCCCGCCGCCGAGGTGGGACCGGAGAACCCCCTGCCGGTGTTCCGCGGCCCGGAAGACGACGGCTCCATCCGCGTAGACCCAAACATGCCGGAGGAGGACCGCCGCTACCTGGGCTGGCGCACCGCCCGCCGGGTGCTGCCCTACCGCATGCAGGACGGCTATAACCGTGACCGGCGCGTCCGCCCACTGCCCTCCCTCGTGCTGGAGAACGAGCACCTGCGGGCTACGTTCCTGCAGGATGCCGGCGGCCGGATGGTCTCGCTGTACCACAAGACGGCCGGTCGGGAGCTCCTGCACCGCAATCCCGTCTTCCAGCCCGCCAACCTGGCGCTGCGCAACGCCTGGTTCAGCGGCGGGGTGGAGTGGAACCCCGGCGGACCTCCCGGCCACCACTACCTCACCTGTTCGCCCGTATTCGCCGGGCGCATCGAGGGGCTCAACGGCCAGCCCGCCCTCCGGCTGTACGAGTGGGACCGCGTGCAGAGGTACCCGTGGCAGATCGACTTCCACCTCCTGCCGGACACACCGCTTCTCTTCGTCCACGTCCGGCTCACCAACCCGCACGATTATGAGATACCCATGTACTGGTGGACCAACATCGCCGTGGATGAGCGGCCGGACGTGCGCGTGCTGGTGCCGGCGGACACCGTGCTCTGCCACGCCTACCGGGGACAGATCGAGATCGTGGAGCTGCCGCTCCTTCAGGGTAACGACATGACCTATGCCCGCGTGCCGCACGCCTTTGACTTCTTCAGCCGCATCCCGGACGGGCAGCGGAAGTGGGTGGCCGCGCTGGACGGCCAGGGGCGCGGCCTGGTGCAGACCTCCACAGACCGGCTTCGCGGCCGCAAGCTGTTCTGCTGGGGCACCGGCCAGGGGGGCAGACGCTGGCAGGAGTTCCTCGCCGAGCCCGGCCAGGCGTATGTCGAGATCCAGGCGGGTCTCGCGCGCACCCAGATGGAGCGCATCCCCATGCCGGCGGGCGCCGTCTGGGAGTGGACGGAAGCGTTCGGGCTGCTGGAGGCGGACGCCGCGGCGGTTCACGGCGAGGACTGGTCCGCCGCCTGGCGCGCGGCGGACACGGCGCTGGAGCGGCTCTTCCCCCGCTCCGAGATGGAGGCGATGGACAGGGAGCTCACCGCCCTTGCGTCGCAGCCGCCGGTGGATCTGCTGGCTACAGGCTCCGGCTGGGCCGCGCTGGAGCGCAGACGACTCGCTGCTGAGGGACTAGTGGACCCGTTCCCACCCTCAACGCCCTTTCCAGACGCAACGCTTGGGCCCGAGCAGGAGCCCTGGCTTACCCTGCTGGAGACCGGAGCGCTTCCACCGCCCGATCCGGGCAACGACTCCCCCAGAATTGGCGGGGGGGTGCCCAGGCGCGCCACTGGTCCGAGCGCCTGGGAGGGGGCTGACCCCGGCGCGCTGATGACGCAACCGGAGTGGCGGGCACTATTGGAGGAGTCGGTACTCCGGTTCGACGGGAACGACAGTCCGGGCCTGCGCCATCCGAATTCATCCTTCATCCTTCATCCTTCATCCTTGCAAGGTGACCACTGGCTTGCCTGGTACCACCTGGGCAATCTGCGGATGGAGTCGCGCGACTACCCGGGTGCGCGCGAGGCGTGGGAGCGGTCGCTGGAGCGCGGCGGTGCCGGCTGGGCGCTGCGCAACCTGGCGGTGCTGGAGGAGCGGGAGGGCCGGAAGGAGCGGGCCCGCGATCTGCTCCGCCGAGCGTGGGAGGCCGGGCCTCGGATCGCGGCTCTGGCGGTGGAGTACGCTCAGGCGCTTGCCCAGGCCGCACGCTGGCCGGAGCTGATGGACTTCGTCAAGTCGCTGCCGGAGGAGGTCCGCGGTCACGAGCGTATCCTGCTGGCCTGGGCCCGATCGGCGCTCGAGACGGGGGACCTGGAGGGGGTCGAGCGCGTCTTCTCCCACGAGTTCGCCACCATCCGGGAGGGCGAGGTCTCGCTCACCGATCTCTGGTTCGCGTACCATGAGCGCCGCGTCTCCGCCGCCGAGGGAACCCCGGTGGACGACGCCCTCCGGGAGCGCGTGCGCCGTGACTTCCCACCGCCACGCGGCATCGACTTCCGCCTGCATGAATGAAACGACATAGCAGGGGTCAACGAGAACCATTGTAGGGGCGGCCCTGCGTGGCCGCCCGCCAACTAAAGCGAAGGCAATAAGAAGACAAAGTCCGCCTGCGCGGACTCCGGAGGGCCGGGACAGCGCCCGGCCCCTACAGCGTTCTCTGATTCATTCTCGTAATCCGCGGAGAGAAAGCGGTGGCAAGCCACCGCACTCCAAATCAGGGCGGCCCTGCGTGGCCGCCCCTGCGCGTCAGGTCCCGCAACAGTAAACTGATAATCCCGAGGTGCTGCCCATGCTCTCAAGCCATGACATCGACAGATATCTGAAGGCGCTCACGCCGGAGCAAGCGGATTCGGTCCGCTCCGTCCGCAAGCTCATCTTCGAGTACAGCCCCTCGCTGGTGGAGCAGGTGGACGAGGGCAAGTGGTTCAACGGTTTACTCACGTACAGCACGCGTGACGGCCTCTTCGTCTACGCGCTGGGGCCGCGCTCCGGCGGGTTCACCACCTTCCACATGATGCCCTACTACGGCTCCATGCCGCTCCAGGAGCGCAATGGCGCCGCCCTCAAGCCGTTTCTCACCGGCAAGAGCTGCATCAAGTTCAAGCGCTTTGAAGATCTCCCGGAGCCCGCCATCCGCGACATTCTCGGTACCACCAAGAAGTTCCAGGCCGTGGCCAAAGAGATGATGGAGAAGCGGAAGAAGACGTAGAGGATACCCTGCGCCAATGAGACTGGGCCCGACAATGAATCGACTCGCCTGTACACCAATTGCAGTTCTGTGCCTGCTCACGGCATGCTCCAGCTTTGTGTGCTCAGAGCGTCGCCCTAGCCACGGCCGAGAACGTTCGCGTCCATTTACGGCCGACCTGGATGCCGTGATGCTGGCCTATATCAATCATCGCTGGCATCGGAAGAACCCTGTCATGGTCGGTGACGGCGGCTGGCCAGAAGTCCCGGTGCGGTACCTCAAGCGTGGACGCAAGTATCCCGTGGACTCGGCTCCGCACCATGTTGGACGCCGTAAGACCCGATGCCGGCAATAACATTGGCGAGGGCTACGTCGCCTACAAGGCGGACGGCGACGTATACGGAGCTCACTTCTATCGAGACCGAACCGGCTCCCGCCTCGTGCTGTTTGACGGGCCGTACGGCGGCATTGATGAGGCCATCCTGTCCCGCATCAGCCGTCACCCTGCGAAGCTGGTCAAGAGAAATCTGTCAGATCTACGTACCGGACCGGGCGTCGGTCTCGGCGACACCGAACGACAGGTCCTGGATAACATGGGGTCACCGTCGGAGAGTGATCATTACCATGGCTACCACATTCTCTGGTACCTTTCGGAGCCGGAAGACGATCGTGGGCACAAAGCCGGTGACGCAAAGGCGATCGCTCTGAGCAGAGGACACGTCGTTGAAATCTGGCTTGAGAGCTGGTCGACAGCGCCGGTCCCCTAACGAAGAGCTTCAGTCGGAATGCGCGGCAATCCCGCACCGGCATGGTGCCAGGGACAGGACGTTTGGACAGGAGCGGCACAAATCTACCAGAGGTTCTCCGCCTATTGACGTCTTGCCATTTGGCGGGTATAATTCGGCCAAATGGAAACACAAGACACAAACCAACTACCAGCCGGAGTCGCCGAGTTCCGCCAGCGGTACCGCAGCGGCCGACGCGGCGGCCAGCACCTCCACCTGACTCTGCTTGGCCTGGAGCCCGTGGACACGGTGAGGCTACTCAAGCAGCTTCAGGCGGGACTGAAGTACCGGGCGCTCGAACAGTTCCAGATCAACGCGGATCTGTCGACTGAGCAAGTCGCCGACCTGGTTCAGATTCGGCCCCGGACGCTTAGCCGGCGCAAAGAACAGGGGCGCCTGATGCCGGACGAATCGGATCGTCTTGTTCGGGCATCCCGTGTTTTCGGTCGAGCCCTAGAGCTCTTTGAAGGGGATGCGCCCTCCGCGAGAAGGTGGCTCCTGTCACCGCAACTAGCCTTGGGAGGAGCCGCGCCACTCACCATCGCTCGGACGGATGCGGGCGCGCGGGAAGTGGAGGACCTTGTTGGTCGATTGGAACATGGCGTGTTCTCCTAATGCCGACCGGGTGGAGGATCGTTAAGGCCAGGTACGCGGAAGATGCCTTCAGCGGGGAAGGCTCCCGGCTATATGGTGGACGCTGGAGCAGTCCCGGTACACGCATGGTGTACACCTCGGAGAGTATCGCTCTTGCAACCCTCGAAGTCCTGGTTCATCTAAACGAGAGCAGCCTCTTGACCGCGTACGTGCTTCGGGTGGTTGAATTCGATGCGAAACTCGTGTCCCGGCTTGACCGGAGCTCTCTGCCACCCAACTGGTCCGACCATCCCGCTCCCTCAGAGCTTCAGTTCCTCGGCGACGCGTGGATCTCTGAACGGCGGTCTGCGGTGCTGCAGGTCCCGAGCGCGATTGTTCCATCAGAGAGCAACTATCTCCTCAACCCTGAGCACCCGGACTTCCGCAAGCTGGCGCTCGATGACCCGATTCCGTTCCGTCCGGACCCACGCCTCGCAAGGCTGCTGGAAGGGTAGCCCTTAATGCAGATAGATGAGGTAGCCGAGCAGTTCCACAGGGACGGATTCCTGGTGATTCCGGATGCACTGACGCCGGAGCAGGTGAGGCGCGCGCGGGAGGGCGTGGAGCGCGCCTTCGCCGCGCCGGACCCGGTGGCGGAGGTGTACGGCGGGCTCCAGAAGATCTGGCGGCCCATGATGTTCGAGCGCGGCCCCGAGTTCGAGGAGCTGGTCGACAATCCGCGCGTGATCGATCTGGTGGAGGCGCTGCTTGGCCGCGACTGCCACCTCATCGCGATGAGCGCGCTGCGGACCGGGCCGGGCGAGGGCATCGCCAACTGGCACGCGGACGAGGCCATCCGCTTCCCGCGCGACCGCGACGTGCCGCTCGACCCGCGCATCCAGGTCCCCTGTTTCGTCGCGAACTTCAACTACTACCTCTGCGACGTGGACGATGACCTCGGTCCCACACAGTTCGTACCGGGCAGCCACCGGAGCGGCCGGCAGCCGGGACCGGAGGACCGCGACTCCGACGGCGAGCCGGTCTACGAGGGACAAGGGCCGGTCAGCGCCACCGGGGCGGCCGGCACGGCGGTCCTCTGGCACGACCAGGTGTGGCATCGGGGCGCGCAGAACCGGACGGCGGACCGCGTCCGCTGGGTGCAGCAGGCCCCGTATGGCCGCCGGTTCATCGCGCAGCGGTTCTACCCGTTCATGAACTACCGCATGCCGGAGGGGGTCCTGGAACGCGCCAACCCCCGGCGTAAACGCCTCCTCGGCCTCCATCCTCCCGGAGCATACGGATGATGCCAGCCACAATCCTTCTCTTAGCGGCACTCGCTGTTTGGGCTCCGTCCGGCGCAGGCCGGCCGGCCCCGGATAGCGTGGACGTGCGCAAGTACGGCGCGAAGGGCGACGGCAAGACGGACGACACGGTGGCCTTCCAGTCGGCGCTAGACGCCATGGGCAAGGCGGGTGGTGGGATAGTCCACGTGGCTCGGGGCAGCTACCTGTTCCGCGGCCACCTAAACCTGCCGGGAGGAGTCACGCTCCAGGGTATCTGGCAGTCCGTGCCCGCGCACAACGGCATCCGTGATCCCGGCACGCCAAAACCCACAGACGAAGGCACCACCTTCTTGGTCACGGAAGGCGCCGGCCGGGAGGATGATCCGCCATTCATCACGCTCAACACCAACAGTACGCTCAAGGGTGTGGTCCTCTACTATCCCGACCAGGACCCGAACGAGGAGCCGAAGCCTTACCCGTGGGCCATCGCCATGCGCGGCAAAAACCCCGCGGTGCTGGACGTGGAGACGCTGAACCCGTACAACGGCATCGACGCCACGCACAATGAGCGGCACCTGATCCGCGACGTGCAGGGCCAACCCCTCCGGCGGGGAGTGTGGGTGGACAGCATCTACGACGTCGGGCGCATCGAGAACGTCCACTTCAACCCCTGGTGGAGCATGAAGCCCAAGCTCAGGGATTGGCAGATGGCGCACGGCGAGGCGTTTATCTTCGGCCGCACGGACTGGCAGTACGTCCTCAACACCTTCTGCTTTGGCTACAACGTAGGCTACAAGTTCATCCAGACCAAGGATGGCGCCACCAACGGCAACTTCCTGGGCATCGGCGCGGACGACTGCTGGACGAGCGTGGTCGTGGAGCAGAGCGCGCCGTTCGGCATCCTTATCACCAACGGCGAGTTCGTTTCCTTCCACGGCCCGAATCCCACCATGGTGGAGGTGACGGCGACGCATACCGGCGCCGTGCGGTTTGTGAACTGTGCCTTCTGGGGGCCTTGCAACCAGAACGCACGCATCGCCGGCCGCGGCACGGTGGGCTTCAGCGACTGCACCTTCGTGCAGTGGGACCGCAACCGCGAGGGGCGCCACGCCATCCAGGCGGAATCGGGCACGGTCCTGGTGCGCGGGTGCGAGTTCCGCGAGGACAAGCCCCAGGTAGAGCTAGGCGAGGGTGTCCGCCGCGCCGTCATCACCGGCAACATCTTCACCGGCGCCGCCCGAATCGCCAACCGCAGCCGCGGCAGCGTGCAGATCGCCGACAACGCCTCCGGGTAGGGCCCTCGGACGGGACAGAGGCGGGTTGTTATTCCGAGTGGTATACGGCGCAAGTGCCATTAAGAATCCCGAAGCGTACCATGTTGTTATCCTGAGCGCGGGTGAATGCGCGGAGCACAGAAGGCCGGTCCCTGGAGAGGACCTGCTCTTGAGTTCCAACCGGTACTCTGTGACTTTATGGTGCAGAGCGCATCATGCTGTCATCCCGATCTGTCTCCATTCCGTCACCGCCCGTCCCAGGATATAGCGGATTGCGTCGAGAGTCTCCTAATTCCCCGCTGAATAGTGGTACGTGAATCTGCCGTTCGGGGCGGAGTCGCCGTTCAGCGTGAAGCCCATGATGTCCCCTTCCGGAGTGACGCCGTCGGCCCAAGAGTTGTCCGCCCACTTGAAGTCCAGCTCCAGCGGACCGTGCTCCAGGTTCAGGGCTTTGCGCGGGATAGATAGCTCCAGCTCATTGCCCGCCACCCGGTATCGCACCCCCGCCACCGGTTCCCACCGCCAGCCGCCCAGGGAGTGCTCCAGCAGCGTGTGTGAGCCGTCCTTTACCGTGCGGTTCACCACAAAGTCGTACCCTTCCCACGACGGTCCGCCGCGCCCAGTCTTGAGGAACAGCATCATCCACTGTTTGCCCGTGTGCGGCGTGATGGCCTCCCGGGTGCGGGCGTAGAAGTAGAGATTACGGCGGTCCCGCGCCAGCTTCATCCGCACGAAGTCGTTCCGGCCGGTGGTGTTCACGTAGTGGGCCACGTTGTTCCAGCCCGGGTGGTCCCGGTGGGCCGTGTCGCCGATATCGTCGCGGAACTCCGGCCGAACCGGGTTCCACGCCTCGAACCGGCCGTCCATGCGGATGGTCCTGGGGCCGCTCGCCTCCTCCGGCTTCCGCACGCCCTTGAACCGGCGGACGGATGAGACCAACTGGTAGTAGTAGTCGTCCCCGTGCCCGCCGCGCATTGGCTCGATGTCCCGGCTGAACTCCTGGGTGAACTCGTCCACGAACATCACGGGCAGCTTTACGCCGTTGAACTCGGCGAACCGGCCGGCGATCCACTCGTTCCAGCCGGTGATGAAGAGGAACCGGGGATCCTCCTTCAGCGCGCGCTCGAACTGCTCCGCGAAGTTCGGCCCGTAGTGTACCGCGTCCGGCGAAGTGTCACGCCGACCGTTGTGCCAGGTTCGGCCCCGCGCCCCCGGCTCGGTGAAGGTGGCCAGCCGGTTGCCGACCGCGTTCTGCGCCACGCCCACCGACATCTGCTCCTTCTCGCCGCGCCCATTGCGGAACACGTGCTGCGGGTAGACCTCCAGCCAACTCCACATATCGGGCTTCGTGGGGCCCTGAAAGTAGTTCGGCTGGGGTTTGCGGAAGGTGAAGACGTCGCGCAGCCGCGCCCGGTCCTCCGCGTCCAGCAGCTCCGGATCCGCCAGGATGAGCGGCTTGCCCTCCCACCGGAACCAGAGCTCCGGGTAGAGGCGCGGCTCGTACAGGTCGTGGTACAGCTCCTTTACGACCCTGGCGGGCTGCCCGAAGGGGCAGAGGAAGGCCACCTGCGGCGTCTTTCCGCCGGCCGCCCGCACCTCCGACCAGGTCTTGAGCAGCGCCATGTAGTACGGTCTGTACGTGAGCTGGTTGGTCACGTCGAAGATGACGGTGTCCACACCCGCGTCAGACAGCATCTGGGCGTGCTTGCGCAGGACCCACGGGTCGTCCGTGAGGTAGTAGCCGAAGAGCGGCTCGCCCCAGTGGTGCGGCGCGTAGAGGGGACCCCACGGAGGGCTGGTGGGCTCCCGGAGCGCGTCTGGGTCGCGGCGAAGGATCTGGGTGATGTCGAATGGGCCGCTGTTGACGCCGTATCCCAGCCAGAGGAAGTAGAAGATGCCCACCGTCCGGTCCTGCCTCGGCGGCCCTACCTCTTTGTAGGTGGGCATGACCCGTCCCAGCGCATCGGTGGCGGTCCAGGTATCGCTCATGGTATCCCAGGAGGGCTGCTGCGCGAGCCCCTGTCCGCGGTTGAGGAGCATCAAGAGCGCGAGGACGAGAAGGACCCTTCCAGGACCGCGCCCGTGCCGCGTTGAACTATGAAAGGTCGTTCGCATAGAGGAGCAGCGGAACATGGACATGACCCCCGAAGCGGTTCAGCAGCGGTTACAGGACTTCTACGCCGCCGATGGCTCTTCCCGCGAGATCGGAGACCTAGCACTCCTGGGCAGCGGCTTCGAGACGGACGTGTTCGTCTTCACGCTCCGATCTGCCGAATCCGAGCCTCAGGAGCTCATCCTGCGCGTCTTCGCCGGTGAGGGCTGCGCGGAGAAGGCGGAGCGAGAGTTCAACGTGATGCGCCGCCTGGGAGAGATCGGCTATCCGGTGCCGCGCGTGCTGGAGCTCCATCCCGGACCGGGGGTGTTCGAGCGTCCGTTCATCGTCATGGAGCGCATCTATGGCGTCTCCCTGAACACGGTGTACTGGGAAGTGCCCGAGGAGCGCCGGCAGACGGTACAGGAGACGCTCTACCGGTTGATTGCGCAGCTCCACGCGCTGGACGGTCCCATCATTCTTCCAGAGTCTCCGCTGGCCGCGTCGCGCGACCCGTACGGCCCTATCGACCGGGAGCTGGCGGCGCTGCGCGACCTCCAGGCCCAGCTCGACGGACGAGATCCGCCTTCGTTGCGCAAGGCCCTCGATTGGCTGGATGCCGGCCGCTCCCGCGTGGGCTGCGACCAGCCGGTCCTGGTGCACGGCGACTTCCACCGCAACAATGTTCTGGCGCGGCCCGACGGCGCGCACTTCGTGATAGACTGGTCGAACGTGAAGCTGGGAGACCGTCGGTCGGAGCTAGGCTGGACGCGCGTGCTTACCGGGCTCATGGGCGACCAACCCGAAGGCGCCTCCGCGGACCTGCGCCTGTACGAGCAGTACGCCGGAGTCCGGGTAGAGAGGATCGAGTACTTTGAGGCCGCCACCTGTGTGAAGATGCTGTTGAGCGACCTGAACATGCTGTACACCGGCGCGGGCCGGCAGGGACTGCGCCCTGGCGTGGAAGAGGATATCCGCGCCAACCCGGGGGCAACGATGAAGGCGGCCGTCCTGCTTGAGGAGCGCACCGGCATCCGAATGGCCGACGTGGAAGACACGCTCGCCGGGTTGATTAGCCGCGAATGAACGGGAATAAACGGGATTAGGCGGACCATGGGTTATGCACGACAACAGGAGTGACTGAGCGGAACCCATGGATTACAGGATTAGCGATCACGCGCGGAAGCAGATGGCCGACCGTGGCATCAGCGAGAATATGCTGGATAATGTGATGCAAGCACCAGAACAGGTCCTGCCTGCAAAGAAGGGACGAAGAGCATATCAGTCGAGAATCGTCTTACGAGGCAGGCAATTCTTGCTTCGAGCGTTTGTGGTAGAACGGACCACTCCGCACATCGTGGCCTCGATCTACTTCACCAGTCGAATAAGCCGCTACTGGCAGCCGTAAGGAGAACCATCTAGTGAAAATACACTACGATGCCGAGGTCGACGCCCTGTCGATCCGGTTCAACGACTCGACAGTGGAGAATAGCGATGAGCTGGAGGAAGGTGTTATCGCCGACTATGACAGCCAGGGACGCATCATCGCCATTGAGATACTGGATGCCTCGGAACGCGTGACCCATCCGGATCGCGTCGACTTCCAGCTACTGGGTTCTTCCCAACCTGTCGCATAGCTTGAGGACCTCCGTTCGGTTCATGGTCAGTCCCCCCGCAGCAGGGCCTGGGCGAGGACCGTATCCGCGAGCGTGATTGTCTTGACCGCGTCCGCAAAGCAGGAGCTGGGACGGCCCCCGCCGCGCACGCAGTCGATGAACTCGCGGCTCTTGGTGCGGAATCCGGCGAACTGGTACAGCTCGCTCCCACCGCCCACTTCTCGCGCGTCGTACCACTTGCCCCCGGTGTCGCCGTCAGCGTAGAGGGCGCCCTTGCCTTCGTGGTCGGCCTCCGCGCAGATGCCCTGAGCGTGCATCTCCACGCGGAAGATGCGCCGCCCGCTGGTCCAGCTTGTCAGCACCAGGCCCGTCGCGCCGTTGTCGAACCGCACCAGCACGGTGAAGAAGTTGAGGTCCGGCGTGCCCACGCGGCGGGTGACGCTCGCCACCTCCGCCACCTCGCCGCCGCACATCCACCGGAGCGTATCCAGCGCGTGCACGCCGTCGTCCATCATGTGGCTGCGGGCGCTCAGGTCCGCCTGGGGCGCCCACTTATAGAACTCGCAAACCGCGTGCGTGATGGGTCCGCGGCGCAGGCACTCCTCCCGCAGCAGGTTGAGCAGGGGACTGGACCGGCGCTGGAAGCCGACCTGCGTTACGCAGCCGTTCCGCTCCGCCAGGTAGGCCAGGGACTGCGCCTGGTGGACCGTGATGCCCATCGGCTTCTCGATGAAGAGGTTCTGCTTGTGCTCTAGCAGCCAGGTCCAGACGTCGTACATGATGTGCGGATGGCCGATGGCGTAGACGGCGTCCGGATTCACCTCCTCCACCATCTTGCGGAAGTCGGCGTAGCGCCGCTCGATACCGTACTTGTCCGCCGTGGTCCGCATCCGCTCCGCGTCCAGGTCGCAAATGGCGGCGATCTCCACGTCGTTCAGCGAGGCGAGGGAGGGGTAGTGCACGGCATTGGCCATGCTCCCCGCACCTACCATCGCGACCCGCACACGCTGCTCAGCCATGCTCATCTCCCTCCGGTTAACACAATAGGATTCTGTGTTTCAGTCCCTCCCGTGCCGCGCCGTGATATGATCTTGTCCCACATCGGACCACCCCGCCCCTACAGGTCCAGCATCTCGACGGTCTTTGCCGCATACGCGTCGTCGCCGGACATCTACCAGCGTAGCGCCAGCGCATTGGCAGCGGCAGCATCGGTGACTCTGTACTCCTTGACACCTGGCAGCAGCTATGCCCGGGCCTTCCATCAGCTCCAGTCTGGGACTTTCCTCTCTTAACCCGTGCGCAGCCCTATGTTGGACCTGGCCGCATATCCAGCACCGGACGGCACGACGTTCAAAGTAAGCTGCTCGCCGGCCGGAGTGCCGTCCGGCTCCGGCTGGCAGTAAATTCCGTCGTCCAGGTTGCGCGGCCGGCGTATGGTGCGCGTGTTGTACGGCGCGCGTCCAAACACCCGGTCGCTCAGCGTGTCGTCAAAGAAGAACTGGGACGTGAGCTCGTACGCCTCCCGCCCGTTCGGGGTGTACGTCCGCACCTTGAAGTGGATGTGCGGCGTCCGTCCCATGTACCAGCCGGGATAGATGGTCTTGAACGTCACCGCCCCGCTCTTATCGGTCAACTGATACCCGCGCAGCCAGGTCTGCCCACGCGTATCCTCCCGCTGCATGCCCTGGCCGCCCTCATCGGAATAGGCTCCAATGGCGTCTGAGTGCCAGATGTCCACGTGCGCGCCGCACACCGGCGCCGCCGTGCTCCCGCGGACGCCGTATACGCCCAGTTTCAGCTCCAGCGGCACGGCGCGCGCCACGGAGGGCCGGGTCGTGCCCGCTGCCAGGTTGGAGCGGTTGAGCCGCTCGTCCACAAAGAACGGACCCTCCGTCAGCGCCGGCGTGGCGACCACGTGGATCCGCACCGCCCGCGCCGGGCCGCCTCCTGCCAGCGTGATACCCGCCGCACCGGCCAGCGCCAGCAGCTCGCGCCGGCTCAGGATCCGGCCTACCGGGATGTCGTCGTTGTACATGGCTCTTCCTTGGTTGATGGTTGATGGTTGATGGCCCGCCGGAATAGCGTTGCAGTCTGACATTGACCGTTGTCCCCTCGCCAAGCGTACTCTCTATCTGCAGCGTGCCGCAGTGCGCTTCCACTATGCTCCGGCAGATGGCCAGCCCAAGCCCGGTACCGCCCTGCTTACGGGTGCGCGCGGAGTCCACGCGGTAGAACCGCTCCGTGAGGTGCGATAGGTGCTCCGGGGCGACGCCCTCTCCCGTGTCGGATACGATGAGGAGCACATATCCAGGGGCGGCAGACGGAGTGTGGGGGTATGGGAGGGTTCCGGATTCCGGCTACTCCCACGCTCCCGTACTCCCACACTCCCATACAGTCTATCCGTCCTCCGTCCTCTGTCATCCAGTCTGGCTGAGAGCGAGACGGCGCCGTCGATTGGCGTGTGCCGAAGCCCATTCTCCACCAGGTTCATCAGCACCCGCACCAGGTAGCTGCGATCGCCGCAAAGGGCCAGCGCCGGGTCAACGGCCTTGATCCGGATGGGCGCATGCTCGCCCGTCCGCAGCAGCTCCGCCACCTCCAGGAACATCTCCCGTACCGAAATAGCGTGATGCTCAATACGCAGCTCGCCGGAATCCGTGCGGGCCAGCAGCAGCAGGTCCTGGATGATCCCGTTCATGATGTCCGCCGCGCGATTGGTGGTTTCGAGCGCCCGCCGGTACTCCTCCGCGGTGCGATCGCCGGAGAGCACCAGGCTCACGTTGCCCTTGATGGTCGTGAGCGGCGTCCGTAGCTCGTGGGAGGCATCCGCCGTAAATCGGCGCTGCTGCCGGATGGCCTCCTCCTGCCGCGCGAAAGCTCCCTCCAGCCGCGTCAGCATGCTGTTGATGGTCGCTCCGAGGTGCGCGAACTCGTCGCCGCCACGGATCGGCAGCCGCTCGGACAGGTTTGCCTCACCGATGCGGTCCGCCGCTTCCGATATCTCCTTCACCGGCCGGATCGCCCGGCTGGTGAGGAACAGGCCGGAAGCGCCGCACGCAAGCAGCGCCAGGGGAATCATGGTCAGCAGGGTGGTGGTGAGGCCATCCAGCGCGCGTTCTGTCTCCGTGAGCGAAGCCGCCGCCTGGACCACGCCCCGCACCTTCCCGTGGCTGGTTAGCGGCATGGAGAGCACGCGCATCGGCTCGCCGTTGATCTCTTCCGTCAGGCGCCCGGTCTCGCCGCTGGCCGACAGAGCGAGCAGACGGGAGTGCCACGGCCTCTGGTCATCACCGTGCAGTGACTGGCCCTGGGTATCGAACGTCCGAAAGGGGGCGTCGGGGGCGTGACGGAGAGGCCGAGGCCGCTCTCTCGGAGGCTCGCCAAAGTCCGGCATCGGACCATCCATCGGGTTCGGGAACATGCCGGGCGGGGGAGGCCCGTGTGGAATATGCTGCCAGCGCGTCAGCTCCTGGTCGGCCCGATCCGTCAGCTCCGCGTCCGTGGCGCACATGAGCTGCGCCTGCGCGGTGTACCGCAGGATGAATCCGAGCGCGCCCAGGATCAGCGCCAAAACGCCCACGTTCCAGAGCGTCAGACGGAACCGGATGGAAGAGGGGCCGCCCAGCAGTCGCATCCCTACTCCTCTTCGCACCCGGGACCGCGCAGCGTGTAGCCCTGGCGATGCACCGTGTGCAGCAGCTTAACTTCGTGTCCGGCGTCGATCTTTTTGCGGAGCTGGCCGATGTAGACGTCCACCGTGTTGGAGTAGCTCTCGTCGTCCATCCAGACCCGCTTCTGGATCACCTCGCGCGTGAGCGCCTGACCTTCGGCGCGCGCCAGCGCCTCCAGCAGGCTATACTCCCGCGGCGTGAGGCTTATCTCCTGCCCGGCGCGCGCCACGCAGCGCGTCCCGGTGTCTATCTCCAGATCCCCGATGTGGATCACGCGCGCCTTGTGCACCTTATCCCGACGCAGCAGCGCACGCACGCGCGCCAGCAATTCGCTGAACTCGAACGGCTTCGGCAGGTAGTCGTCCGTGCCGGTCTCCAGCCCGCGCACGCGGTCGTCCACGGAGTCTCGCGCCGTGAGCATCAGGATAGGCGTGGTGTCGCGGCGGCGGCGCAGCGCCCCGCACACCTCCCAGCCGTTGCGGCCCGGCAGCGTCAGGTCCAGGAGGATGAGGCTGTAGCTAGACTCCTTCGCCATCCGCAGCCCCGTGGAACCGTCGAAAGCGGTATCGACGGTGAAGTAGCTCTCCTCCAGCCCGCGCTTCACGAGCTCGCTGATGGCCTCATCGTCTTCGATCAGGAGTATTCTCATGGTCCACTTCCACGGTGTTCAGGTCGTGAATCCGAAACACCTGAACACCTGAACGCCTGAACGCCTCAACACCCTTCCTGTATCCTACCAACCTCACGTGAAGAAGTTATGAACAACCTCCCTTGGGTGTTACCAAGCAGCTCGTGGCCCCTACTTGTATAATGGAATACTCGAATCTCACAAGGAGGGGTTGGACCATGAACAGATGGACTACCGTGGCGCTCGGTCTGGTCGTGGCCGGCGCGGCCTACTGCGCCACTAGGCCGGGACCCGCAGCCGGGCTGGTCTCGGGCGTTCAGAAGGGCAACGGGGTTCCGGTCTTCAATCCGACGCACGTGACCGGCGCCGACAGGGGTACCACCGCCTGCCCGGTATGAAGGTACGGCAGTAGACCTGCGGTGCAGGTCTGGGTGAACACGGACGACGAGAAGAACGTAACGGCCATCGCGGAGGACCTTGAGCAGCAGACCAAAGAGCACTCAGCCCAGGATCTGAAGGCGTTCATTGTCTTTATGAATCCAAAGGGCGAGGCAGACGCGGCGCTCAAAAAGGATCTGGAAAAGCTGGCGGGAGACAAGAAGCTCCACAACGTAGCGCTGCTCTACGTGAATGGTCCCAAGGATCCGGCTGTAGGTGGCTACGAGATCAACCCGGATTCCAAGGTGAAGAACACGGTACTTGTCTACAAGAATAAGACGGTATCCGCGAACTTTGTGAACCTGGTGGCGGACAAACAGGGGCTGGAGTCTCTCAATTCCGCAATCAAAAGCGTAACCCAGTAACTTCCTTCCGATCCCATGCCAGCGGGCAGACCCCTCAGCGGGCCTGCCCGCTTTCCATCTGCCTTACCTCCGTCCGTCTTCCGTCCTTCGTCCTCCGTCCACTTTCGTCCGCGATCCTTAGTCCGTGGTCTCCTTCACAACTTCTTCACATCCGGTCGCTACAATGCGATTCAAGGAGGAAACGCAGATGAACAGTAGAGTTACTCTCAAGTCGGCCGTTGTCGCCACGGCGCTCCTCGGCGCCGCCATTGCGGCCGGCGGGCAGCCTGGCTTCGGCCCCGGCGGTCCAGGCGGGCCCGGCGGGCCCGGCGGATTCGGCGGTCCGCCGCATGGCGGGCCGGGCATGTTCCAGGACATGCAGAGGAAGAATGAGGCGCTCAAGAAGTCCGCGGAGCGGAAGGTCTTGGACCTGCTCTTCAGCGACGAGAAGGCTAATTGGACCGCCGCTCAGGGGGCTAAGTTCACCTTCCGCAGGATGGGCCCCCTCCGCCGCCCGGTCCGGGCGACGCCTGAGATGGCTCAGCCTGCCTGCGCTGAACAGCCGGGCCGGAGCAAAAAGTGCTCCGGCCCGGCTACATACTCAGTGCTGCACCGTCCTCAATGTCCCCCTCACCCGCGCCCGCCGCCGCCTCCGTCACGCCCTCACAAGCAGCGGATCCCTCTAACTCCAAACCGGGAGTTTCACACCCCGCCTAAATACTGGGTTTGTATCGCAATGCCACACCATCCTTAAGAACTACCCTCAACCCCGCCAACAATCTAGGTGAGCCCATATGGCTCCCTCGACAGGTCGTTACTGTACCCACGTGTGGTTCTGGACCTGTACGGGCGACAACCGCTCTCGCCTCCGGCCGTACCCCGCACCCTTGAGGAGCCGCCCTCTGCTCTATGCGCGCAGAGATTCACCACGCCCTCCCCGAGCGTCTTGCGATCCTGGTAACCGTGCCGGTTCGCGCAGCGCGTACTGGGGGGACGATTGTGAGAACCAACAACACGATTTCTAGCAGCCTTGCCGCCCGCCGCCGGGTCCTTCTGGCGCTCGCTCTCGTCGGCGTAGCCCTGATTCCGGCGGCGGTCCCGGCAAGAGCCGACGGAACCGCCGCCGGTACCGTAATCAGCAACACCGCCACCGCCACGTACGCGGACCCCAACAGTCCCGGAACCACGCTGAACGCCACCTCCAATACGGTTTCCGTGACCGTCGCGGAGGTTGCCGGCATTACGGTTACCGGCTTGGGCGCAACAGACACCGCCGGCGGCAGCAACGTGCTGCCGGGCCACCTGGTCAACTACGACTACAAGGTGACCAACATCGGTAACGATCCGACCGGCTTCTTCATCCCGAGCGCCGCCACTATCACCGGACCCGGTACCGCCGGCACCATCCAGATCAGCTATGACAACGGAACTACCTGGACCAACGTGACCGGAGCGGGAATGACTACCACCTCCGTGGTGGCAACCGGCTCCGTCCGCGTGCGCGTCCCGGTCACCATCAACGCCAACGCGGCCACGGGCGCGACCGTCGCGGTCCTGCTCGGTAACACCGGCGCAAATGACAACAGCCCCGGCACCCAGAACCAACCGTTTCCCACCGCTCCCGCTGGCAACGACCTGTACACCCAAGATGTTGCGGACGGCGGCGCTGCCGGGGAGATCAACGGCGCTCCGGTCAACGGCGAGCGCGAGGCCAGCGCCACGCAGCAGGTGACCATCGGGTCCCAGCCGCAAGCCTTCGCCCTTCTGCTGCTCACGCACGCGCCGGTCACGCCGGGCGTCAATGCCACCCAGGACGTGATCACCTACAACCTGGGCCTGAACGTGAATGCCACGGTTCCCTCCGGTGCGCTGCCCAGCCTATCCGCCGCGGACATGGTCGCGACCACCATCACTCTGGGCGGCAGTTCCGCCTCGCGCATCCTTATCGCGCAGGCCATCCCCTCCCTCACCAACCTGACCGGCGTGCCGACGGCCCCGGCCGGCTGGACCGTGGTCTACACTACCAGCCCCACCACGACCACGGCCAACAACGCCTCCTGGGCCACCACCGCCCCGGCGGACCTCACCACGGTCACCCGCGTCGGTTTTGTGGCGGCCGGTCCCATCAGCAAGGGCACCAATCTCACCGGCTTCCAGCTCAAAGTGGTCACCAGCGGGGCCAGCGCCAACTCATCCACCCAGATCAACGCCATCGCGCAGGTCTTCGGCCAGACCAACGGCGACTCGACCAACGCCCTGGTCTACGACGAATCCGGCGACCAGGACCCGAGCAACTTCAACGACGACGGCAGCCGCGGCTCCAACGTGCCCACCAACGGCGTGGCCAACCCGGCCTCCGACGGCGTGGACACGAACAACAACAACACGGGTACTGGTGTGGGCGGCGAGGACAACATCCTCACCATCACGCCTCCCGGAACCATCCTGAACGGTCCCAACGGCCAGCCTGGCGCGGTGGGCCCCACCGACAACAACGACGACTTCACGAACCAGTCCACACCGGTGCCCGCGGGTACCGCCCCCGGCAGCACCATCGCCCCCGGCGCGGTGATCTATAACAACACGTTCAACAACCCCTCGGCCAGCGCCATCGCGTCCAACGTCTACATCATCCCGATGGCTCCCACGGTAAGCCCCGGCGGCGCGGCGACGGACCTGCCTACCGGCACCACCGTCACCATCAGGCTGGGGGCGTCCACCGCCACGTACACGTACAACGGCGCCGTTTTCAACCTCACCGGCGGAGCGGCCGTATCCCAGGCCGGACTGTCGGCGGGCGCTTCGGTCAACTACACCGTTACCGTGCAGTTGCCCAACGGCACCCCCCTGTCCACGGATACCGGCAAGGGATTCCCGGTGCCGGTGGCCGCCTTCATCGACGCGAACGGCAACGGCTCCTACGATGCCGGCGAGCCGGACAACATCACCATCGACCGGACGTACACCGGCTTCCTGAAGGTGACCAAGCAGGCGCAGATCGTGGATACCGATGGGGCTACCGTCATCCAGCCGTACACCACGGCGCCGACCACGGCCAACATCCGGCCGGGCCGGTACATCGACTATCTGATCACCTACACCAACATATCGTCGGCCAATGCCGGAACCAATAATGTGATCCTGAATGCCGGCAGCGTGGTGATCACGGAAGATGGCACCACCGCCCCCAACAACTGGGCGCTGGACCAGGACGGTAACGGCATCATTGACACCAGCAACGTCGTGGGCACCGCCGTGGACTCCGGCGCGGGCGCCACCATCACGTTCTTCAGCGGCAACCCGGCTACCACCCCAAGCGGAGACCAGACCGGCACCACCGCCGGCACGGACGTGACAAAGTACGTGGATACTATCGCGGGCACCATCGCGCCCGGCGTCTCCCGGTCCTTCAAGTACCGGAGGAAGTTCAACTAGGCGCGGCTTGTCATTCCGAGCGCGGGTGAGCCGCGCCTTGGCCGCGAAAGCGGACAGCGGCGAGGGCCGGACCCTGGGGAGGAATCTGCTTTCCCCAGCAGACTGCGACCAGCTACCGTAAAGCAGATCCCTCGCTCCGCTCGGGATGACAGGACGTCGCACAAGGAAGGAACAGCCGTAATGAACCGCAATCGAGCTATCGCTATCATTGCCGTTGCCGGTCTCGCCGCGCTCGGCCACGCGGTCTACGCCCGGGGGCGCGCCCCGGAGGGCGGCCAGGCTGCGAAGCGACAGGCCCCCATCGAGCTGCGCCTGGCTGCCGCCAGGCGCGTGATCGGCCACGATGCGCAGGGCAAGGAGACCGTAGACTGGCAGTCGCTGGACGAGAAGGCGGCCGTACAATCTGGCGACGTCATCCGCTACACGCTCACCGGCAAGAACACCGGCGCGCAGCCCGTCAAGGACCTGGCGCTCACGGAGCCCATCCCGAGCGGGACCGTGTACATCCTCGGCTCCGCGACCAAAGAGCAGGGCGTCTCGCTGCTGTTCAGCGTCAACAAGGGGAAGAGCTTCGCCGAGGCGCCTACCATCAATGTGGCCCTGGCGGACGGTTCCGTCGAGCCCCGGCCCGCGCCCGCGGAACGGTACACGCACGTCCGCTGGGTCTTCACCCAACCCATCGCCCCCAACGCCACCGTGCAGGGCCGCTACGACGTTCAGGTTCGGTAGGAGGGCGTTCACGCGTTCAGGTTCGGAGTCCGAATCACCTGAACACCCGAACACCTGAACACCTCTGCATTTTGGACAGGACAATAGATTACGTGTTCAAGTGGAGATCGGCCCTGTCGGTCCTGTCCCGGCGCAGGAGGGCCCCCCAACCCCCATCCCCTGCTTTCAGCCAGTCGGCTGAACGCCTGAACGCCCGAACGGCGGGTTCCGGTCTCACGACTCACGCCTCACGCCTCACGACTCTCGGCGCGCTCCTGCGCCTGAGCATCGCCGCGGCGGCGGTTCTCGCGCCGTCTATCGCGCGCGCGCAGGAGACGGACAAGATCATCAACCAGGCGACCTTCTCGTACACGGTCGCCGGAGATAGCCAGACCTACACCGGCGTCACGACCCAGAGCACCCTTATCGACCCGCGGGGAAAAGTAAAGGGCTGCGGGGGAGCGCCTCTGCCGGACTACACCGGCTTCACCATCGGCCTGTTCGACCCGGACCCGAGCGATCCCACCGGCACAGGGACGCGCGGGCTGGTCCAGCTTACGCCCACCTCGCTTACGCCCGGCGGCGGCACGCGGCTCCCATTGGGCGCGCCGCCGAATGGCCAGAACGTCAACCCGTTCCCGCTCAGCACGGCGGACCAGGGCGCATACTCCTTTCTGCTGGACCCGACGAAAGGCCAGCTCGACGTAGGCCGCGCCTACATCCTGGTGCTCACGCCTCCTACCGGCTCCGGCTACACGCAGCGGCGGGTGAGGGTGGTGGTCGCAGGGAACAGCGGCGGCATCATCACCTACACGGCTACCGCCGTGGACGGACAGCCGCTCAACCCGCCGGACCCCAGCACCAGTGTCACGCGCACGGCGGCCTTTCAGTACAACCCGGACAACGGGCTTGCCTTGGCCGCCCTGAACATCAACATCAGTGACTGCCAGGCGCAGGAAGTCCAGATCTCCAAGATGGGGGACCGGCTCTTCGCGCAGCCGGGGGATACGGTGGTCTACCGTGTGACGGTGCACAATCCCACCAACGCGACCCTCCAGGCCATCCAGGTGACAGACACGCTGCCGGTGGGCTTCGATCTCGTGGCGAATTCCGTCCGCGCGCAGTTTCAGGGCAAGCCGGTCAAAATGACCGTCCAGCGCAACGGGCGCACCTCCATCTTCAGCGCGGACGAGAGCTTCACGCTGCCCAAGGAGCAGGCGTTCGACATCGCCTATGCCGCCGTGCTCACGCCGGAGGCCCTCCACGGAGATGGTCTCAACCAGGCCAGCGTCATGGGCCGCGTCACCGTCTTCGTGAACGGCCAGTCCCTGGTGCGCATCGTCACGGACGGTCCCGCCGTTTTCGGAGTCAAGGTGCGGCAGGGCATCCTCACGGACACCGGCACCATCATCGGCCGGGTCTTCGTGGACCGCAACTTCGACGGCGAGCAGCAGGGCGATGAACCCGGCGTCCCCAACGCGGTGGTGGTGCTGGACGACTCCACCCGCGTGGTCACGGACGCCAACGGCATGTTCTCCGTCTCCACCGTGCCTTCCGGTTACCACACGGCGGTGCTGGACTTCCGCAGTCTGCTCGGCTACCGCATGGCGCCCAACCGCCGTTTCATCGAGCGCAACAGCCCGTCACGCCTGGCCCACCTGGAGCCGGGCGGCCTGGTGCGCATGAACTTCGGCGTGGTGGCGCCCCCAAAGACGGAGGCGCGGCATCCATGACGAGGACCGCCCTATACACCTTCCTCGCGGCGATTGGCGTCTTTACCGGCGGTGGCATGCGCCGCGCCGCCCGCGCCGACGCCTCCGACACACCTCCGGCCGCCTCTGTGGGAAAAACCAAAGGGAGAGCGGGAGAGCGGGAGAGCGGGAGAGCGGGCGAAACGGCGCCTCCGGATTCCGCTCTCACGACTCACGACTCACGACTCACGACTCTGGAGTCACCCCCTCACCCCGTCACCCCATCACCCCTTCAGCCTTTGACCCTCGGCCAGGTCCGCATCGTATCACCGGCCGCGCGGGAAGTGCTGGACATTCCGGCCGCCACGGTGGTGGTCCAGTCCGTTCTCGGCAGCAAGGTAGAGATTAAGATCAACGGTGCGCCGGTAGACCCCAAGCTTCTGGGACGCACGGAGACGGTCGAAGAAACCGGAATGGTCACGCAGTACTGGTATGGGGTCGTCCTCAAGGAGGGGGAGAACACCCTTACCGCGCAGGCGACCGTCAACGGCCAGCCCGGGCCGCTGGTGAACTCGATAGCATTCGTCCGCGCCGCGCCCACTCAGATGCTGATCGCGCCGAGCGCGCAGCACATCCCGGCAGACGGACGCTCTACCGTCACCATCACGGGGCGCTTGTTGGACAAGGACGGCAACCGCTCCAACCGGGACGCGCTCATCACCCTCACCGTCAGCGCGGGAGAGTTCGTGGGCAAGGACGCGGACGAGGACCTGCCCGGCTTCCAGGTTCAGGCCCGCCAGGGCCAGTTCACCGCCGTGCTCGCCTCCGGCTTCAAATCGGAGACGGTGAGGGTCCACGCGACAACGACGAACCTGGAAGCCTATACGCAGGTGGAGTTCACCACGGACCTTCGGCCGTCGCTGGTCACCGGCGTGGTAGACCTGCGCGTGGGCAAGAGCGGTCCGGACCTCTATCGCGCCTTCCAGAGCTTCATGCGACCCGATGCGGGGAATCCTACCAACATCGACGCCTACAGTGCCGTCTTCGCCACCGGTCGTCTTGCTCAGTGGCTCTTTACGGGAGCCTTCAACAGCAGACACGGACTCAACCAGACCGCCAGCGGCGCGGAGAGCCTGGGACGCGACACGCAGTATCATGACCAGACATACCCGGTCCTGGGCGACAGCTCCGTCAGCCGCGCCATCGCCGAGTCCCGCGACAACCTCTATCTGAGGTTGGAGCGGAACCGCGACTACGTGATGTGGGGCGACTACACCACCCAGGAGTTCGCCAGCAAGTCCCAGCAGTTCACGGCTGTAACGCGTCAGCTCCACGCCTTCAAAGCGAACTACAACTTCGGATCGGTACAGGCCACGACCATCTATGCCAACAATGTACAGGGGTTCCAGCGCGACACCATCGCGCCGGACGGCACCAGCGGCGCCTACTTCCTGTCGCATCGCCCTCTGGTCTACGGCAGCGAGAACGTCTACATCGAGATGGAAGAGCTCCAGCGGCCCGGTACCATAATCGCCACCAGCCACCCGATCCGCGGTACGGACTACGAGATCGACTACGACCGCGGCACCATCGTCTTCCACAAGCCTATCAGCCGCACGGACATCGCGGCGGACGGCACGCCGCTGGTCCGGCGCATCGTGGTCACCTACCAGTACGAGACTTCCGGCGGCGGGGCGGACATCGAGGGGGCGCGCGTTCAGGCACACTTCAACAGCGACTGGAACCACCCCAGCCAGCTTGGACTCACAGCTTTCCGCGAGAACCAGGGCCTCCGCCGCTTCTCCCTCTACGGCAGCGACCTGGCGCTTCCGCTGGGCAAGGGCAGGGGCGGCCTGGTGGCGGAGTACGGACATTCCGAGAACAACTCCGAGATGCTGGGGATGGTCACCGGCAACGCCTACCGCGTCCAGTTGGACGGTACGCTCTGGCACAACGTCCAGGCCAGCGCCAACTATCGCTCCGCGGACACTGGCTTCGCCAATGACGCTACCATCAGCTTTGTGCCGGGCCAGACGCGCTACGGAATGCAGCTTTCGTCCGTGCTTGGCCCCACCACGCGGGCGCGCATTCAGTACGATCATGAGGACAACAAGGGTATCGCGCCTCAGCCGGCCACCGCACCGGAGGGGCTGCTGGACCCCGGGGCCGCGCCCATCCCCGGCCAGCGCGTGGACAACAGCCTCCAGACCATCTCGCTGGGGCTGGAGCAGAGAATCCGCTCCGCAGACCTCGCGGTGGACCTTGTGAACCGCCACCGGATTGACCGCATCGGATTTGCGCCAGTGGGCGGTCCCATTATCCCCGGCTCGCTTGGCGGCAACTCGACCCAGATCCAGACGCGGTTCGCCATGCCGGTCACCAGGAGCGTCACGTTCCAGGCGCAGAGCGACACCACCGTCTCCAACGAGCACGACCCGATCTACTCGGACCGCACGCTGCTCGCGCTGGACTGGCAGGCCCGCCCGGACGTGGACATCCGCCTCTCGCAGCAGTGGTTTACCGCCGGCCAGTTCACCGGCCAGAGCATCACCAGCCTGGACACTATTGTGGAGAAGAAGTGGGGGGACGCCACCGCCTCGGAGCGGTTCTCCATCCGGGGCGGCTCCAATGGCTTCAACATCCAGCAGGCGTTGGGGCTTTCAGACCGCTGGACCATCGCCCGCGGCCTCAAGCTGAGCGTGGGCTATGAGCAGATCAACGGGAGCTTCTTCGGCCGCACCGCCGCCGGGACACAGTTCCCGCAGCCTTACGCGGTGGGGCCGGGCGGCACGGTTGCGCTGGGGATAACGGGAGGCAACAGCCGCTCCATCGGCCTGGAGTACCTGCGCACGCCGGACTTCAAGGCCAGCGCACGGTACGAGACCCGCACCTCCTCCGGCGGCAGCAACACGGTGGTTACCGCGGGCGCGGCCGGCAAGCTTAGCCCTTCCAGCACCGCATTGGTCACCTACCAGCAGACCGGCTCCTCCAACCAGCTCCTGGAGTCGATCGGGGCGAGCACCATCCTGCGGCTGGGACTGGCCTACCGCGATCCGAAGAACGACCGGTTCAACGGCCTGCTGCACTACGACTTCCGGAAGAACCCGGCGACCGTGCCGGACTCCATTCTGATCGGCAGCGGGACGGGGTCCACCGATCACCTGTTTGCGATAGAGGGCATCTACGCGCCCTCCTGGATGTGGGAGTTCTACGGCAAGTACGCCTTCCGGAACAGTACGTCGTTCCTGGCCAGCGACTTTACCAACGGCAGCAGCATCACCCTTTCGCAGCTCCGCGCCACCTATCGGTTTCGCTATCGAATGGACATAGCGGCGGAGGGGCGGTGGTTAAGTCAGTCGGAAGTGAACTACGGGAGCGTCGCCCTGCTGCTGGAGGCCGGCTACTACATCACGGCCAACCTGCGGCTTTCCGCCGGCTACAACTTCGGCCACGTCTCGGATCCGGACTTCAGCGGCTCCCGCTCCGCGGGCGGCTTCTACCTCGGCATCACCGCCAAGGTAAACGAGCTGTTCCACGGCTTCGGCGTCCAGCCCACCGAGCTCCCAGCGAACGTGGCCGCTCCGAAGTCCGCTACTCCGCAGCCCACCGGATTCGCAGGACCATGAGCCAGTTACCGAGGGGCGGGGTTCGGGTTTCGGGGTTCGGGCTTACAAGAGCCTGTCTTGCGAATCCAGATCACCAGGTCACCAAGTCACCAGGTCACCAGGTCATAATTCTCCTGACTCTGCTTGGCTTGGCCCTCTTCAGCTCCCGCGCCACTGCCGAAGGCAGCCGGAGCATGTATCCGAGCGGGGCACAGGGCAGCCGCGCCAATCTGGAATGGCGCACCAACAGCTACGCCAATCTGATTCTGAGACGCACCCTGCTCCACGTTTACGCGAATGCGGGCGAGATCATCGAGATCGGATCCACGGCCGTAGCCGTGGGCAGTGGAGACGCTTTCATCTACAATCCCGGCCGCGTCACGGGGACGGTCGGCAACGAGACTATCCCGGCGACGGCGGACTTCCAGGCCACTTCTCAGCGCGGTCGTGGCACCATCACCAGCCGCACTCAGGAGCTCGCGGGCCCGCAGGCGGTGAGCGGGGGAGGCAACCCCTCCGGTTATAAGCCTGCCTACTATACCGCGCCCAGCACGGGGATATACTCCGTGGTCTTCTGGGGCACGGCCGGCGGCAATAGCGCGACGGACGGCGGCCCCACGGGCGACGTCGCGATGGCCTCCACCGCCAATTTCGATACCACCCAGGGAACCAGCGTCTCCGCCTGGGACGTGACCGTGCGCAGCAGCACCACGTCCACGACGGACCTGAACGGCCGGCTCTTCTGCTACTACGCCGCCCTGTTTACCGGCGGTAATGGCCGCCCCATGTACTCCAGCCTGTATGCCATCACCAACGACGGCTATGAGTACCGTATCGACATGCACGGGATGGACGGCAACGGATTCATCATCGAGGGCAATCCCATCGGCCTGTACGACAGTGATGGCACGTCGCCGCTCTACCACGACGGCCTGGGCAGCGACGGTCAGCTCACCACCATCACGGGCGGGGTAACCATCGCCCTGCCCACCTATCCCATGTTCCTCAACAATCCGGATGCGACTACCGTCAGCAATCTGGGCATCCCGCTCGTGCCCATCACCCCCTCTATCACCGGGTTCAGCTTTAGCGGCGTAAGCGGGGGCAACAACACGCGCGTCAGTGCGGGCGGCACCTTCCAGTACACCAGCAACATCGCGGCCGTCTACCAGATCATCATCAGCCGTGACGGCGTGAACTTCGACCCCACGAACCCCAATAACCGCGCCCTCCGCGGGTGGAGGGCCGCCGGGACTAACACGGTAACGTGGGACGGGAAGGACAACGTGGGCAACCCGTTTCCGGTCGGGATCAACTACCAGGCGGAGGCGTTCATCCACGCCGGGGAGTACCACTTCCCGCTGCTGGACGTGGAGAACAGCATCCAGGGCGGTCCGGCCATCACCATGCTCAACGCCACCAACCCGTTGGGCAATACGTACGGCTTCTACGATGACCGCGGCTACAAGACGGTAGGCGGCACCTACTGCACCGCGGACGGCACCGCCGCCACCTATGGGCGGGTCCTGGGCGGTCTGTCGCCGCCGACCACGGCCTATGCCAATCCCATCACCGGCTTCGATACGACAAGCGCGCAGCGCGCCTATGGCTCAGCCACCGGAGGCAATACCAACACGCCCAACACGGGCTCTTTTGGAGACTGTAAGGCGCTGGACCTCTGGACCTATCTGCCCAGCAGCACCACCACGTCCAGCTTCAACATCCAGGGGGCGCCCACCATCCTGCTGGTCAAACGGATTACCGCGGTCAACGGTACGCCCATCACCGGGTTCGTGGATGACCCCGGCACCACCAACGACAACAGCGCGCTGTGGCCCTCTCCCAGCTCCACCTACCTGCGCGGCGCGCTGAGCGCCACCAACGTCAAGCCGGGCGACACGCTGGAGTACACCATCTACTTCCTGGTGACGAACGGTCCCGCCACCAACTTCCTGCTCTGTGACATCGTTCCGAGCAATATGACCTTTGTATCGACCTCCTACAATGGCCTGACGCCGACAGACGGCGGCACTCCCGGGGCGGATTCCGGCATCGCCCTCGCCCTGAGCACCACCACCCTCCCGACCGCGCCCACCAACTACCTCACCAACATCGCCGACGCGGATCGGGGCCAGTTCTACGCGCCAGGCACGCAGGCCCCCGCCGCCGCCAACGCCGCCAGCGGCTTCACCCAGCCCCTGCCCGCCGCCCAAAACACCACCGGCGTGGTGGCTGTCCAGGTAGTCACCAGCCCCACGCTGCTCCAGAACGCCACGGGCTCCGGCACTCCGGTCAACTCCTACGGCTTCATCCGCTTCCAGGCGAAAGTCAACTAGGGTTCGGGGTTCTCCCGCGCCATCGGACCGGTGGCGGGTGCGGGCACCCCGGTTCAGGTCCGAACTGTTGTCCCTTGTCCGGTGTATAATGCCGACAGGACGGAGAGGACACCTCAGATGCCTGCGAGGGACATTTACCACGATGCCGTTCGTCATGCACTTGAGAAGGACGGCTGGACCATCACCCACGACCCGTTGCGCATTACGGTGGGAAGTCACGAGATGTATGTAGACCTAGGGGCAGAGCGGCTTCTTGCCGCGGAGAGAGGCGAACTCCGGATTGCAGTAGAAGTAAAGAGCTTTCTGGGCGGCTCGCCGCTGGATGAACTGGAAAAGGCGGTCGGGCAGTATTCCGTATATCGTGCGGCCCTGGCCAAGCGCGATCCAAAGCGCACGCTCTACCTCGCCGTACCGGTCAAGGCCAGAATCTCGCTCTTCGCTTCGCCGCTGGGTGAGTTGGTCGTTCGGGATAGCGCCGTCCGTCTGGTCTCCTTCGATCCTGTAGAAGAGGTGGTTGAAGAATGGCTACCATAGCGCATTGCAGGGAGGCGCTAGAGCGCATCTTGCTGGAGTACGCTTCGATTCCGTTCGCCTATGGTGAAATAGTATGCGAGGCGTTGATCGACTGTGAGCGGGACCGTTTCGCCCTCATGAATACCGGATGGGATGAAGGGAAGCGCATACACGGATGTATCGTTCACGCCGACATCATCGACGGTAAGATCTGGATCCAGTACGACGGTACGGAAGAGGGCATTGCTAAAGAGCTCGTGGCGGCTGGCGTGCCGAAGGACCAAATCGTGCTTGCATTTCATGCCCCCGAGCTCCGCAAGTACACGGACTTCGCCGCGGCGTAGGTCAGTTGGTACACCTCCTGACGTCTGTTCCCATGGCGATTCCGAAACTGGCCAGGCAGCCAGCAGGTCTATAGGGCGTGAACTCTTCCGCCGCCCCTTCCGACAAGCTCCCGCCGCTCAGCCTCCACGCTGTCGCAAGGCTGTACCGGCTGGCGCTGCCCTACAGGGGTCTGCTGGCGCTCTCCGGCGCGCTCACGCTGGTCTCCACCGCCGCCTCCCTGGCCATTCCGCTGGTCGCTCGCAAGGCGCTGGACCGCGTGCTCCGAACCCACCAGCCTGCCTCGCTGGACCGGCTCGCGCTGGGCCTCTTTGGCCTCATCGCCCTCGGCTCGATCTTTTCGTTTGCTGGCTACGCCACCGTCGCGTACGCCGGCAACCGCATCGTCCTGGACATGCGGCGCCGCCTCTTCGCCCACCTCCAGCGCCTGCCCGTAGCCTTCTTCGACCGCACCCGCTCCGGCGACCTCACCAGCCGTCTCTCCAATGACGTGGGGCTCCTCCAGCAGACCCTGACGGAGGACGTGGTCCGGCTGGTGGGGCAGGTGGTCACCCTGGCCGGCGGCATCGCCGTTGCGCTGGTGCTGGACTGGCGGCTCACCGCCGTGGTCGTGGCGCTGCTGGCCGCCATGCTTGCCTTGGTCATGCCCTTCGGCTGGAAGTTGCGGCGGCTGTCGCGGGAATCGCTGGACGCCCTCTCGGAGGCAATGGGCATGATGTCGGAGGCGCTGGGCAACATCCGGTTGGTGAAGGCATTCGCCCGGGAGCCGCACGAGGATGAGCGCGCCGCCGAGCGCCTCCGCCGGGTCTTCCGCCTCGCCATGCGGAGCAGCCTGTTTGAGGCGACGTTGGGCACTACCGCCGGCATCGGCTTCCTGGGAGTGCTCATCGGCGTCATGTGGTACGGCGGGCGGCGCGTGCTGGCCGGCGAGATCTCCGCCGGATCGCTCCTGGCCTTTGTGATGACCGTCACCATCATCAGCGGGCCCATGGCGTCGCTGGCCAACCTCTACGGTCGGCTCCAGCGCTCCGTGGGGGCGGCGGACCGGCTCTTTGCCCTGCTGGAGGATGCCCCGGAGGAGCCGGACGAGGAGGGGGCGCTGCCGTTCCCGCAAGGGCCGGGCCGTGTCTCCCTGGACGCCGTCTCCTTCGCCTACACGCCGGAGGTCCCGGTGCTCCAGGAACTCTCTCTGGAGCTCGCGCCCGGCACTGCCACGGCCCTGGTGGGCGCGAGCGGCGCGGGCAAGACTACGGTGGCCATGCTGCTCTACCGCTTCTATGAGCCAACTGCCGGGGAGATAAGGCTGGACGGCGTGCCCATCCGCAACATCCGGCGCGAGGACCTTCGGGAGCGAATCGGCATTGTGCCGCAGGAGCCGGTGCTCTTCTCCGGCACTATCCGGGAGAACATCCGTTACGGGAGGCTGACCGCCACGGACCGGGAGGTGGAGGAGGCGGCGCGCGCCGCGAACGTGGAAGAGTTCGTACGCGCGCTGCCGCAGGGCTACAACGCGCTGCTGGGGGAGCGCGGCGTAACGCTCTCGGGAGGACAGCGGCAGAGAGTGGCCATCGCCCGCGCCGTCCTCAAGGATCCACGCATCCTGATCCTGGACGAGGCCACCTCCGCGCTCGATACCAGGAGCGAGTCGCTCGTCCGCGAGGCCCTTGGGCGGCTTATGCGCGGGCGCACCACCCTCATCATCGCCCACCGCCTCAGCACCGTCCGGGAGGCCGACCAGATCGCGGTGATGGACGCGGGACGGGTCGTGGAGCTCGGCACGCACCTGGAGCTGCTCCGCTCCGGCGGCCGGTACGCCGAGCTCCACGACCTGCTACCGGATGAGACAGTGGTTGGCAGTGGTTCCCGGCAGGAACAATAGGAGCGAGGCTCAAACACTGGGGGATGAAGGAGAAGTCTGCGGCGGAGCACATCCGCACGGAGATACAGGTGATCCCGGGGACGGACGTTGTTACGGCGGGTGAGTCCCCCGGCTATGAGCGCCTCCTGATAGAGAGCGCCGGAGACGGCATCTGCGGGCTGGACCTCGCGGGCGACATCGTCTATCTCAACCCGGCCGCGCGGCGCATGCTCGGCATGGACGACAGCGCGCTCGGCACAAGCATGCACGCCACGGTCCATCACGCGCGCGCGGAGGACGGCGGACCCTACACGGAGGAAGAGTGCCCTATCTGCCTCAGCTTCCGCTCCGAGGAGGGATGCCGGGTGGATCATGAAGTTTTCTGGCGGCCGGACCGCAACTCCTTTCCGGTGGAGTACTCCGCGTTTCCCATCCTGAACGGCGCTGAGAGAGTAGGCACGGTCGTCTCCTTTTCGGACATCTCCACCCGCGCCATCCGCGCATTGGCTGCCATCCACGACTTGCTGACCCAGGAGGCGAAAGCGGGAGGTCACGCCGATTCCGTCTCCGCGCGGGCGGCCATCGAGCGGCTCATGCCGCTGGTGCGCGGAATGGTGGGGGACACGCCCCTGGAGTGCCACGTAGAGGACGTCCGCCTCGCGCTGCGCAACGGCACCTCCCTCGCGGTGCTGGTGAACGAGCTGGTCTCCAACGCCGTGAAGCACGGCGAGGGGCCCATCTCCATCTCCCTCACGGCGCAGAACGGCTCTGCCCGCCTCCGGGTGTCCGACAGCGGCCGGGGTTTCCCGTCGGACTTCGATCCGTCCACAGCAGCTCACACCGGGCTGGAGCTCATCGAGTCGCTGGCCCGCTGGGACTTGCGCGGAAACATCGCCTACGCCAACCGCTCGGAAGGCGGGGCGCAGATAACCATCACCTTTCCAGTGGATGACTAGCCGTCAAGACCCCCAAACCCCTCCTTCCCAATAACGCCGGTAGACCCGACCACGCGCGAGTGCCCGTTCTGCCTGAGCAGCATTCCGCTGAAGGCCAGCCGATGCGCGTTCTGCACGGCGGACGTTCCGGCCCTATCGGAAGAGGCGGCCGTTCACGCGTAGACGGGCCGGTCCCGCGTCACCAGCGTCAGCCAGGCCGCCATCAGGGTCAGGATTCCCTGGACCACCAGGAAGACGGCCCCGTTGCCGGGCGGCCAACCCATCTTCACCCACGCGCAGGCGATGCTGCCCCAGGCCACCAGCAGGAGCAGCCGCCGCGGGCTGCCCGCCCACGCGGCCGCCAGCGCGGCCGTGCCCGCGGAGAGCAGGATCAGCACAGCCAGGGCCGGTCCGGCCGGGAAGGCGTTGTGTTCCACCACGAAGTACCGCTCAACATTCCAGTAGGTGACCAGTACCGGGATGGCCGCCCCGATGGTCAGCGCCACCGCGTCGGAGCGAAGCGCCAGGAGCATGAGGGCGGGCGCGAAGAAGAGGAAGGGCGCCTTGCCAATCCACCCGCCCAGGCCGTCCATTGCGTCCGCCACGGCGAAGAAGAGCAGGAAGTCCAGGCCGAGCAGGGCGAGAGTCAGGTTAGGCGGCAGGAGCGTCGCACCGGGCTGAAACCCCGGTGCTATTGGATGAGAACCCCTTCGGGCTGCCGATTCCGATTCGTCCGCCTGTTCCGCGCCGCCCGTCTCCTGCCGCCTGCCGGCCGAATTCCACGCCCAGCCGATCACAAGACCGCCGATGAGGCCGAAGCCGCACTCCGCCACCTTCCACCAGTCCATGAACCCGGACATAGACGGCCCCAGGAACAGGTCGCCGTACCGGTAGGCGGCCACGCCCAGCACGAAGCCGAGTCCGCAGCCGAGCGCGCCGAAGAGCGAGATCCGCACCGTGATGCGGTCGCGCGCCCATGCGGCGAAGCCGAGCGTCACCAGGTAGAAGGTCCAGAGTCCCGCCCATCCCTCCGGCCGTGGTTTGGAGGCGCCTCCTCCGCTGAAGTAGATTAGCTTCGGCTCATTGATGAGCCAGTAGCTGACGAACGAGAGCGCCAGCGCGACGTTCAACGCGATCAGGATCTGGGAGGTTCTGTACCGCCGACTGCCCAACGCATAGCCGAGGAACAAGCCCCCGATACCGCCCCACTCGGCGCCCTTCAGCAGCAGCCCGATCCAGCCCTTGAGCGCGGTGGAGGCGTGGGCCGTGAAGGCGACCGTCTGCATGTAGGTCTCTTCGCCACCTATTCCGAAGCCCAGAGCGCCCGCCGCCGCGATCTGCCACACCTGGCGTGCCGAGTACCTGCCGCGCGCCACCAGCACGAGCGCCAGCGCGATCAATGCGCCCGGGGCCATGGCGCCCCGCGGGCCGCCGAACTGTCCGCGGAGACCCCATCCCAGGGACATCGCTACTCCCGGAATTGCTACCGCCAACCAGGTAGGGATGGGTTGAATCTCTTGGCGCGAGGGAACAGATTGCACTCCAACGTCTGATGCCATCGTGTGCCGCTCGCATGGTCAGCCGGCCGTTTCAACCGCCGGCTGGGTTAAACCTTACAGCCTCGATCCCAGCCCTACGGGCGCGTCGTCCGGCAGCCGGTGCACCCCGCCCGTGGGGGCGAAGAGGCCGGCCAGCCTCGGCAGCCACTCCTCGTTGGCGGCGGGAGTGAACTGCGGCGAGTTCAGCTCAATGCCGTTGATGGCCGGCATGCGCGCCGCGAACAGCGCCGAGTGGATCGCCGCGAGCCCCGGGTTGGTCAGGTCCTGCATGGAGAGCGGCAGTCCGCGCGCGTGCGCCCACGCTCCGGCGATCAGGGAGAAGCTGTGCCCCTTGCAGGTCTTCAGCGCGAATCCGCTCCAGCCCTGGTCCACCGCCGGCTGGAGCGATTCCGGCCCGGTCAGCCCCTCGTCCAGGATCACCGGCTTCCTGCGGGCCACCGGGCGCCAGTCGAAGGCGTGGGTCGCGATGTCGCGGTGGGTGGGCTGCTCCAGGTACTCCAGCGCGGCGTACACTTCCGGGGCCTCCGCCTCCAGCCGCTCCAGGTAGTCCAGCACCGCGGTCGCGCTGCTGTGCATCTCGTTGCTGTCCACCGTTATCCGGGGCCGCGCGAGACCCATCGCCTGGGCCGTCCGGTACACCTCCACGGTGCGCTCCGCGTCCGGCCCCGCCTCCACGGGGATCCGGAGCTTGAGGCAGCGGTAACCGCGCTCCCGGATCCAGGGCTCCATCTCCGCCAGCGGCATCTGCGGCCCCACGATGAGCCAGGCGTCCAGCGTACGGTTGGGAGGCTGGAGCAGGCTCCGGATGGCCCGGCAGGCCGTGCTCCCGGGGAACAGCGGCTCGGCCGAAGGAAGGACCGCGTCCTCCGCGTAGAGCTCAAAGGCGGAGCGGCCCAGCGCCTGGCCGACCGCGTCATGGACGGCGGCGTCGAAGGGGCTCATGCAGACTGCCCGCGCGAGGATGGGAATCGTGCGCCTAATGCCGGAGCGTGTTGTGTGGGTGTATGGGAGTGTGGGAGTATGGGGGTTCCGATTCGTGCCACTCCCACACTCCCACACTCCCATAGTCCCATACAGCCCGTCCGTCCTCCTGCACACGGCGTCGTGTAGGCGCAGCCCCAGTTCCAGAGGGTGGGCCGGCTCGCCGCCCGTGAGCGCCGGCAGGTCCGCGGCGATCCGCTCGCACAGGGAGCGCATAGCCTGGTCGCGCTCCGCGGAGGGGATGGAATCGTCGGGCCAGGCCCACGGGTAGCTGACGAAGATCGCCCCCCTGCCGACGGCCTCGCGACCATTTACGCGAACCCGCGCGGTAACCCGGGCCTCCGTGATCTCCCACACCTCGCCGCCGCGGAGTGGCAGGGGCCGCAAGAACGGTCGCGGGATGAAGTCGACCGATGCGTCTAGTACGGTGGTATTCATTTGCCCTCTACCCAGGCTTCGTCAAAGACGGCGTGTTCGATGACGGTGCGCTCGTGGGACGTGTAGACCATGTGGATCTTGCCGTCGCGCGTCTGGATGGCGAACGGATACGCGTAGTCGTACGGCCCGGTGGCAATATTCCTGCGGTGCGGCCAGGCCCGGTCCTCGTCCGTGGAGAGCGCGGCCGTCAGGGGCGTGCGATCGTTCATGCTGTCGTTGTAGATTAGCAGCAGGTGGCCGCTCCGCAGCTTCAGGAAGTCCACCGCTGCGTTCGGATTCGGAAATGCGCAGTCCCGCCCCTCGGACCAGGTGCGGCCGCCGTCCCTGGAAACCTTCGCCTGGATGCGGGAGGTGGACCAGGTGTCCCCCCACCGCACCACGTAGAAGATCCACACCAGCCCTTCCGGCGCCTGCCAGACCACGCCGTTGCCGAGCGACCGGAAGGGGTCGTGCGCCAGCAGGCGCGGCTGCGTCCATTTGGTCGACGCCTTCTTCAGCCGGGCGCCGAAGACGCCGGTGTCCACCGCGTACTCGCCCTGCCCGCCGTAGTAGACCAGGAACAGGTCGCCGTTCTCCAGCTCCGTGATGGATGCGGGGTGCTTATACGGCCCTGTGGGGACCTCCGGCCCAAACACCCGCTCTACGCGGAGCGTGCCGGCGGGCGGACTGGATGGGGCGGAGTCGACCGCCAGCGCGCCGGCCAGGAGAAGCAGAGGGAACACGGTCAAAGGCTATCCTGCCGTATACGGCGTATCCGCGTGGGGGACACTCGGCGTCCCGCCGACTCGGGCACCATTGTTTTCGCCACCTCTGCCGGCTTCTCCCGCCGGCCGGAACAGGACCACGCCGCCGGGCGTCCTATTCCGTACCGCAGAGGGAGGGAAGTAGTGTGAGCGATCAGACCGATCCGTCCGGCAACCGAACCACCGGCGCCGTCATCGGGGTACTGCTGTTTGTGCTGGTTAACGGGATGCTGGCGTACATGGTCTGGTGGAATCCGGGCCACCTTGCGGCGAACAGTCCCCACTGGGACAAGGTGAACCAGCCCGCGCGTGAGATCAACGGTCCCGGGACGACGGTGCTGCCGCGGGACCTGCCGAACGCACCCGCGGTGACCACCCCGCCACAGCATGGCTATCCCGGCCCTTTCGTGCCGCGCAACAGTACCCGTCCAGGGAACGCGGGCTAGGCGCCACTCCTTCGAGGAGACCGCCCGGTGCGCGCGGGGACCTTTGGTGCAGTGCCCAATGCCCGCCCTGCCCAAGCGGCGGGGCTGAACCCCCCGGCTAACAGGCGCTTTTGCGCTGGCTGCGCGCCGTCGCGGGCGGAGCGCGGATCACCCTCCCCCGCCAGCGCAGGTCCTGCGTCGATTCCTTGGGTTGGCAGTGAGAGCTCCCGGCTAGCGCTTGCCGTGGTCCGGGGAGGAAGTGCGGTTGCCGGAGGACGCCGGAGACGACTCACGCGAGGCCGACCGTGATTCCCGCTGAGGAGAGGGCGCGGGGCGCTCTACGGGCGGAGTGGGACGGGACGCTGGGCGGAAGAAATCGGCGGACCCGTTCCGGAAGTTCTGTACGCGCTGCTCCCCCTGGATGCGGCCCTGCTCGATGCGGTTGAGCTGGCCCGTGGGCGCGGTGGGCGGAGCCGGGCGCCAGCCGTTCTGCACGTGCTGCTGCCAGCCGCCGCCGGGCTGGATGCGGTAGACCTGCCCCTGATTGGTGCCGACCACCTGCGGCTCCCTCTCGATGGGCCGGATGGTCACCGTGCCGCTTCCAGGCGTGGGAGGCGCGGGCCGGGCAATGGGGTTGCGGTCCCCGCGCGGCGGCAGGACGACAATACCGGCCCGCGGGTCCAGGTGCAAAACCGGCGGCTGCGGATTGCGGCGGATCGGCCTGATGTGCGCCCACCCGGCGTCCGTTTGGACGGCAGCCTGCTGGCCCCAGCGGCCGTAGGTGTTCACGGCAGCAAAGCCGCCCCAGGCGTGGTGCCCTACGGAGGGATGCCAGCCCGGGCGCGGCATCCAGCCGTGGTGGAGCGGCCCGCACCACGGCCTCAGCGTCGCCACGCGGTAGCCGATTCCCAGGTCGAACGACCATCCGCCCGCGCTGCTCCAGGAGAAGCCGGCGCCGCAGCCGTAGGTCCACGGCCGGCCAATCCACGTGGTATGGATGTGCGGCCGGTACCTCCAGCCGGTGCCGTAGACCACCGTACCGTCGCGGCCGACGAAGGCGCCGTAGTAGCCGGGCGTGTAGCCGCAGTAGACCACGTCCTGGGTGCAGCCGTAAACGCGAACGTACGTGGCGTAGTAGACGGGGCAGCTCGGCGGGATGGAGTAGATGACCTGCGGCACATAAGTGGCTACCGCCCAGGGGCCGACCGGCGAACCGGCGGTGAACCAGACGCCGTTGTAGACCGCGTAGTAGCTGTCCGGCGTCACCTCGATAACGGGCGCATGGCAGTTTGCCGCGTACTGGAGGGGCGTATTCTCGATAGGCGCAAAGTTAGGATCGCCGTCGTAGGTGATGTTCGGCCTGGCATCGCCGCGGTTGATAGTGGCGGTTTGCGGCACCTGGTCCTCGATAACCGCCTCCTGCGCGGCCGGCGTGCCGGGTACGGAGACCAGCACGTTGGCCTTAGGGCTGTCCTGCGGAATGCGCGCGAAGTCGGCCGGAAGGTCCCTGCCGGAGACGTAGGTCCACGGCGCGTCGAGCGCCGGCGCCCTGAACCAGCGGCCGGTGATGAGCAGATAGTACGACTGGTCGGCGGTGTTCAGGAAGAGGTCGGAACCGGTATTGCTCACGTAGAGCAGGCGTGTGCCGGGGATCGGGGTGAGCTGCGGCGGTCCGTCCGTCTGCACCAGCTCGGCGGGGACCATACTGAAAAAGATGTTGGGCACGTTGTCGGGCGCGAGCGTCTCTGCCGGCGTACCGGAGTCCGTCTCTGTCCCCGTGAGCAGATCCACCTGGCTCTTAGCGGCCAAAGCGTCGCGGACCCTGTTGAGCTCGGCGGGTGGATCCGGGAGGTAGCTCCAGGGACCGGCCACCGTAGGCCCGGTGACCCAGCCTCCCAGGATGGACAGGCAGTATCCGCCCACGTTCGGATCGAACAGGATCAGGGCGGGTGTGTTGATGACCCGCCGCAGGCGGCCATCGCCCTCCACCGGCCTCAGTACAGGCTGGCCGTCGATCAGGATGAGCACGGAGGGAACGGTGCTGAAGATAACGCGCGGCGGCTCGTTCTGAACCGGCACTTCCTGGGCACCGCCACCGTGCATAGCGGCCAGGTCGGCTTCCAGGCGGTCCAGCGCGATGGTGTGGACCCTATGGGCCCACGCCTGCTGGAGGATATCCTGGTATCGGTCGGCGTCGGTCTGGGCGGTGGGGAGGTCCAGGCCGGTGACCTGGTAGTCGTCCAGCGCCACCTCCCGGTTCACCTTGTCCACCTCGGTGCGGGCGGTGAAGTGGACCACGCCGTAGGTCTGCGGGCCATCCGGGTCCGCGGTCACGGCGATGGCGGCGTAGGCGGTGATGCGGTTGCCGTCCCAGGAGTCTATCTGGGGCTGGTACAGGAGGATAGTCGCTCCGGAGGCGGAGATAGTCTTCGGCCAGCCCTTGTCCGTTGGGGTGGCCTGGTCTTGCGCGGCGGCGAGGCCGGCCGCCAAGCAGAGCAGGACGGCGGTTGTCAGGAGGACGTGCGCCCGGACCAAGGTCCGGCGCTGGGTGGCGAACCGCCGAGTGTCGGCCTTCGCCGACACGAGATGCAGGGGCACTGTTTCCGTGTAGACTGTAAAGCTGCGCGTGATCCAGCCGACCATTGTTCGCCTCCTGCTCCGGTACTCTGTCAGCGCGAGATTCATACGCGGTGCCGGAGCCGCAGCGGGTTCCGTCATTCACTTGACCGCCCGCTGTCAATCTCACTGAACGCGGCCGATAGCATCTCGTGACGTGTGGATTGGACTCCGCTGATACCCCTTGCTATAATGGGCATCCCATCGCAACATCCGGACCGGTTCCTCCAGGAGAGCAGCATGCCGAAGGCGCAGTACGTCAGCCAACTTGCTCTGGGCGACGTTGTGCACGCCGCCTTTTTCGTCAGTGAGCAGCAGCCCAGTGACGGCAGGAAGCCGCATCGGTTCGCCCTCACGGACCGCACGGGCCGGATCCAGGCCAAGTGCTGGCACACCAACGGCCAGGTGAGCTGGGACGACATTGCAGCGGCCGGCTATGCGGTCATCCGCGGACGAGTCGAGATCAACAGCCACACCAGCGCCCTGGAAGTCACCGTGGATAGGCTCGAGCCGCTTGCCGCGCCGGACGATCCGGCCGACTTTCTGCCAAACGCCGAGATAGATCGTGACGGGCTATGGCGCGAAGCCTGCGCGCTGGTGAAGAGCATCGGCAATCCCGCCCTGCGGAATCTGCTGAATACTCTGTTCCGGGATGCAGCTCTCCGGAACAGGTTTATGAGCGCGCCCGCAGCGCAGTTCATGCATCACCCCTATCTCGGCGGTCTTCTGGAGCACTCACTCGAAGTCGCTCATCTGTGTAACGCGGTCGCCGGCAAGTTTCGGCATCTCGATCGGGACCTGCTTGTGACCGCCGCCCTCCTACATGACATCGGCAAGGTGGACGAGATCGACTACTCCCGCCCAGCGTTCACCTCCACGCGGGCAGGAGGCATGCTCGGCCACGTGTTTCTCGGCGCAGAGCGCGTACGGGCCGCCATCCATGCCGTTCCAGAATTCCCGGACGCTCTCGCGGACGCCCTTTGCCACCTGTTGTTGAGCCACCACGGCCGTCTGGAGTACGGCTCGCCCGTCAACCCGTGCTCGCTGGAAGCCTACGTGCTGCATTCCTGTGACCTCCTCAGCACACAGGCATACTACTGCCGTACCGGCGCGGCGGAAGCCGGAGGTAAAGAGGAGTTCCGCAAGATGGCCGGCCTCGACGGTCGCCTCTACACCGGCCGGTTTGGCTGCGCCAGTACCGCTGGCACCGTCGCGGTTCACGAAGTGCCGGAGGAGTATGAGAGCACGACGCCGGTTGGATGGCGGTTTACGGATCCGGAGCAGGCGCCCGCCGTCATACTCCCGCTGCTGGGAACCGTGGCGGCGGGCGTACCGGTGGAGGAGCAGCAGGACATCGAGGCTTATTATCCCATCCCTACTTCCGGCGGAGCACAAGAGGGCGACTTCCTCTTACGGGTGCGAGGGGACAGCATGATAGGGGCGCATATTCTGGAAGGCGACATCCTGCACGTTCGCCCCCAGGATTCAGCGAACCAGGGAGACATCGTAGTGGCTCTGGTGGACCAGGAGAGCACGGTGAAGATACTGGCGCGCGAGGGTACTCGCTACGTGCTGCGAGCCGCCAACCCCGCCTACGCGGACATTGTACCGGAGGACCAGCTCACCATTCAGGGCAGGGTGGTCGGCGTCCTCCGCGGTCTCATCTGAGGCGCCTATGATACAAGCGGCGAGCCTCGTGCTGGACCGAATGGTTCGCGAAGTGACCGAGGGAGAGGTGTTCCGGCTGCTGCCGGAGGAGACGCAGGCGCAGATCCGCGCGCTGCCGTTGGAGGAGGTGCGGGAGGCGGCCCGAATGGTGATGACACGCCCGCAGCCGGGCGGCGTGTCGCAGGCAGGGCGGCTGCTGATGAACCCGTGCCTGGCGGTGCAGTGGCTGGCCGCGTTTGAGGATCTGGCGCTGCCGCGCACGCTGCGGGTGTTCGAGCCATGCGCCGGGGCGAGCGAGCCGGTGGTGCTGGCGACGGAGATCTATACCGGGGGCCAGGGCGCCTACACGACCATCAACTTGAACCGGCCGCTGGCGGCGCAGCTCAGGGTGAAGATCGGGAAGGTCCGGATCCCGGTCCGGATCGTGGAGGAGGATGCCACGCACGCACGGGATTTCCTGCCGCCGGAGGGCGTGGACGCGGCCTGCTTCCACCACGCCATAAACGATATATTGCAGACGGCGGTGTCCGAGCCGCGCGGGATGGATACGCGCATGGTGGAATGGTGGCCGAACGAGCGGCAGATGATCGAGTGGCTGGCGGAGGATGCCGCGGCGGGCCGGCTGGACGAGCGGGCGCGCCCCGCGCTGATCCAGGCGGTGTCACAGGCAGTAGAGGCGGTGGTCCCCGGCGGATATCTGCTGTTCGACCACTGGACCTGGGAGGGGCATCGTGAGCTGGATTGGTTCCCCTGGGAGCTGTTCCGCGACCTCATTCCCCTTGCCCGCCGCTGGATCCATGCGGCCGGCTTGCCGCTGGAGGAGGTTTCACTTCCCGAGCGCGATCCGCAATGGTGGATGTGCCTCCGGAAGATGGGGTGAGCGGCGCTCGCCAGAACGCGGCGGTGCCGAAGACCCCGAGCGTTTGCCTATTCGATACGGAGGCGCCACAGCGCGCCCGCGTGCTCGAAGCTGAGCTCCTTTCTATCGGGCAGCCACTGGAGCGGATGCACGTCCTGGTTATTGGCGGTCTGCGATTGGGTCTCAACCTATCCAATCTCGCGCAAGTCGCTCCCATCCGGCCGACTAATCCAGAGGCTCGTTCGGGACTGTGGCTGAACGCGGTACGCCGGCCAGAGCCGGTGCAGGAGCACTGCCACGGACGGGACGTAATCGCGGCGGAAAACCCAGGCGACATAATCGCCGGTGGGGTTCAGGACCATGTCCTGCAGGATGGCGTCGGACGGGAGGGTGAAGGCCGCATGACGGAGCGGCCGGTCATTACGTCGCAAGGCGACCACCGCCATCTCCGCGCTGGCTCCTAATTCGCCGAAGCCGTCGACGGTGCAGAGCAGCGCTTCGTCGTGAGCGAGCATGACGATGTCGGTCTGCTCCCGGGAATGGTGCGAGAAGACCCTTGCGAGGGCATTCAGGGGACTGTCTTTGCCCACTGGAATCGGTTCGGCCTTGTGGGGAATGTCGATATCACCCAGCAGTACGAAGAGGCACCTTGCGCGTTGAGGACGCGCACGGAACGAATCCTGCGCGCAGACGAACTGTGCCCATCGACGACTGTCGGGTATCCAGGTGACGATGGTGGCTGGGATACGGTTCGGGAAGGCTGGCCACGAAATTGGGCAATCCTTGCTGAACCACCTAAGGTGTCGGCCTCCCACTACACTCACCGCATCGATCCGCCAGGCCGGTCCCATGGACTCGAATAGGAGCCATCGGCCATCGGGAGAGAGGCGTTGCTCGGCGTAGGGCCAGCTCCCGGCCACCCGTGAGAGGTCCGGGAGTATTGTCAAGCTTCCGGTCCGGAGATCCTTGCGCCAGTAACTCTCCCCGTCCGATCCACGCCGGACCAGCAGCTCATGCGAGGAGAGCCAGGTCAGGGGTCCCCAGTCCGCGAAGGTGGGATCGGAAACCCGCGTGCACCGCTCCAACAAACGGGGCTCTCGCGGCCAGAATAACGCAACCAGGGATGCCACTGCTCCGATGAGCAGGAGCCCGGTCCACCATGAGTTCTTTCGCGGCTTGATCATTCGTACCGAGGCGGCGCCCTGGCCCGCGATTCGAGACCAGGAGATCAGGTCGATACGCCCCGAGCGGCAGCCAGGGGGTTTGTTATCCCCTGGCTGCCGCTCCGCCATTACAAAACGGTTGTCCCTTTGGTTGCTTGTTTAGCCGGAGCCAGGGGCCCGGCGTCCAGTGGAAGCAGCGCTACATCGCCCAGGCCAACACGTCTGACGTTCCACTCGATGCGGCTTGGTCACAATCGTCCTCTACCGATGCCTGGGGACTCTTCCCTCCTTTCCCTCCGCCCTTGCACTTGTTGTCGTAGCACTTCTTGATGTCCTTTAGGTACTGCTTGATAATTCCTTTCAGGCAGTCCCGCAGACAGGACTCTCCAGTTTCAGGCACAGGTGCGTAAGGCCGAACAGGGGGAGAGTATCATCCAGCGCGCACTACTTCACCGCAAGGCAGCGGACGTGTACCGGGGAGAGCTCCTTCCAGGATGTCTCGATGACTGGGCGTTCGTTGAGCGAGAAAGGCTGGAGCGTGCCTTCGCGCGCGCAATGAAGCAGTTGGTGGCGCACCTGGAGGAGCAGGGAAACACGGAGCATGCTCTGGAGTATGCCCTCCACACGGTGTAACTTGCCCCAGAGCGGGAGAGCGGCTACCGGGATGCCATCCGACTCTATCGCGCAGAGGGGCGAGATGCCGAGGCGGTTCGTCTGTTCCAGACGCTGCGCAGGATACTGAACCGCGATCCTTCCGATGCCACGGCCAGACTGGTGGCCGACGCCCTGCCTGCTATTCCGGCCATAGTCAGAGTGCCGGAGTACCGCCAAGAGTACTCGGAGCATCGTGCCGCCTGAGGCTGCAGGGCCTTGTTGCCCAGAACAGACCGCTGGATGAGCTACGCGGCGTGCGGCTGGGCGGGGCCGTGACTTGCGCTGGTGGATCTGCCTGCGCAAGCAGTAGCAGAAGCTCTTATGGCGCAAGGAGGCGATGGAACCCCTCCTGCTCGAAGTGTCGGTCGGTTGTGAGCGCCTCTGAGATGCCGCGCTCGCGCATCAGAACAAAGCTGACTGCGTCGCAGAGAGAATAGAACTTGTCCGTGCGCGCCTGGAGGAGCAAGAGGGCTTCCCTGTGGAGTCGCTCGTCCACATATATGACCTCGACTAGCGGACTGTCCAGCAATTCCGAGGAGAACTCCACCGCCAATTGGCGGTTGTAGCCCCGCGTCGTGCAGAGGGGGATGAACTCGGCGAGAACGTATGTATGTGTCAGTTGGCGTTCCGCTGCGCCGAAGAGGTCAACGGCATCTCCGTGCCGGGAATCGTCCGCGTCCACGTAGCTGAGCAGGCCCGATGTATCCAGGAGCACCTAGAGACCCCGACCAGACTCCCGGGCGAGATCCGCGTCTATCTGCTCGTTGTCGGCGGCGTTCGGATTGCCGCTTGACATACAGCCGGCAAACCGGAGCAGACGGGCCATCGCCTCCGGGTCCCGCTGGGATCCGTTACCACGCGGCCTTTGCGCGTGACGCGTGAGCACTGTGACAGCAGCCTCCTCCGGTGTGTCGCCAAGCGCTGGCGATTCTCTCAGGGCTTCGTAAACTTCGTCTGGAACCTCGATCATCATTGTGTGGGACATAGGGCGTAGTCCTGTGCTTTCGGTTCCTTGGATTCTACCACTGGTGAACACGTGGCGGAGATGCTACCGTCTGCGCCCTCCAGCGCCAGGGAGATTGCTACGCTTCAACCATGGGCTTAGTGGTACTTCGAAACAGTTCCGGCGAAGCCACCGCCGTGCGCAGCTGTAGATTCTCACGAAAAGTAAGCCAGGATTCTCATGAAAAGTGAGCCACCTCGGAACTAACTTCCGGGACCCAAAGAGGGCCTCGGGAGGAGTGAGGTGGTTACTTTGCAAGAGTGGCATACGATACGGCATCTGGCCAAGACCGGCAAGTCCCAGCGGTACATCGCCAAGACGCTGGGCATCTCTCGAAACACTGTTGGGCGCGTTCTGGCATCCGAATCGCTGCCGGAGTACGAGCGCGCTGCAGCCGTCACGCAGACGCTGGACGCGTTGCGGCCGGTAGTCGAGCCAGCGCTAGAGCGCGGCATTCCGGGCCAGCGGTTGCTGGCTTCGGTGCGCCAGTCCGGCTACGTGGGCTCGGACGCCACGTTTTACCGCTGGCTGAGAGAGCTTCGGCAGGATATCGCCCGGCGCGGCTCCTCCTGCCGGTTCGAGACGGGTCCAGGGGAGCAAGCGCAGTTCGACTGGTCCCCCTATACGCTCCGGCTCGGCAACTCCCCCGTTCGGGTCATCCTCTACGCACAGGCTCAGGGCTACTCGCGGCGCGTCCACTGGTATCCGAGCCTCTCGGAGCGGCAGGACAGTGTGCTCGAAGCCATCGAGGAGGGATGGCGCCACTTCGGCGGTTGCTGCCGATATCTGGTAGTGGACAACGCCAAGAGCATGGTGCTCAGGCATCGGTGTCAAGAGCTTAGGTGGAACGAGTGCTTCCTCGCGCTCTTGGGCCACTACTGCGTGGGTGGCATCGCCGCCACACCTGCCCATCCTCAGACCAAGGGCAAGGTCGAGAACCCCTTCCGCACCATCGAGAACCGCCTGCTCAAAGGCGGCGAATGGCGGGACTTTGACCACCTGGTAGAGGAGATCGCTCTCTTCGAGGCGGACTGGGAAAAACGCATACACGCCACCACGCGCCAGAGCCCCGCCGCCCGCTTCCTAGAGGAGCGCGACCAGCTCATCCCGCTCCCCAGCAGCCTGTTTGCCGGCTGTCCACAGCACATCCGCAGGCTCTCGGGCGACGGCCTCTTCTCCTACCAGGGCTGCCGCTACTGTGTGCCGGACCATTACCCGGGCAGACAGGTCCGCACCCGCACCCGCCAGGGCCGGGAACTCATCGTGCTGGGAATGGACGGCACGGAGCTCATCCGCCACCTCCTCAACCCGCCCGGCTCACCGCCTGTGTTCAGACCCGAGTGCTATGAAGCCAACAAGCGCAAGCGACAGGCCAGCCTCGCCGCCCTCACCGCCGAGATCCGAACCCGCTACGCCCAAGCAGGGGAGATTTTGGAGCGGTTTCTTGCGCGGCTTCTCCCCCGGCATCCCAACCATCCCGAGGCGGCGCTCGGCAGGGTCCTGGACCTTTTGGTTGCAGCGCCCGAGCCGCTCGCCCTCTCTGTCTTAGCCCAAGCGACCGAGCTCGGCCTGCCGGAACCGGCTGCGATCGAAGCGCTGCTCACCCGAGCGCTAAAGCAAGCGCCGCCCGAGCCGCCCACTGCTCATCCTGGACAGCACTTCCTGCCCGCCCTCGACGTCGAACGGCCACTCGATGTCTACGGACGGTTTCTCCCGCCTGCCCAAGAGAACGGACACGGAGGATAGATGATGCCCAAGTTCCAGAAGACAGCGCCCGACGAAGACTTTCTCGGCCAGCAACTGCGTACACTCGGCCTCTACGTCATGGCCGAACGCTATCAGGCGCTCGCTGAGGAAGCCACCCGCCAGCAAACGCCCTACACCCACTTCCTCGCTCAGCTCGCCAGCGCTCAGATAGCAGCCCGGATGGACCGCTCATTCCGCGAACGGCTCACCCGCGCCCGCTTCCCGGCCATAAAGACCATAGAAGAGTTCGACTTCACCTTCCAGCCTGCTCTTGATGCACGGCTCGTGCGTACGCTCGCAGACCTGCACTTCCTGGAGGACACCGCAAACGTACTGCTCGTCGGACCGCCCGGTGTGGGCAAGACACACCTCGCCGTGGCGCTTGGCGTCAAAGCCTGCGCCGCCAGAAAGCGCGTCGCCTTCTACACGGCCGCGGATCTGCTGGACCAACTCGCTCTCGCCCAGGCGGCAGGCTTGCTCCCCCGAAGACTCCTGGAACTCTCCCGGCTCAACCTGCTCATCATCGATGAGCTCGGCTATCTCGCGCTAGATATCCTTCGGGCCAACCTACTCTTCCAGATCGTCAGCCGCCTCTATGAAAAGGGCTCCATTGTGCTGACAACGAACAGACGCTTCGAGACGTGGGCGGACATCTTCGCAGGGGACGCCGTGATCGCCAGCGCCATTCTGGACAGGCTGCTACACCATCGGCACCTGATCGCCATCAATGGCCCAAGCTACAGAACAGGGAATCCGCTCGCTCCTGCTGAGCCCATAACCAGTCAATGAGTGGCCTACTTTTCATGCGAAAACTGGTCCACTTTTCATGAGAATCTGCATGCGCAGCCTCTCCGCCACCCTGCAGTCTTGGATGTGGGTCCACGATCAGATACGGAGCCAATCCTCCCACGGCGCCACCAGGGATGGGACCTGTAGATTCCGAGGGCTCGTGCGGCCCTGTCCCGAGGGCTCTGCCCTCGTGCTCCCGCAAGGGGGCTTAATTCGCCTCCTCAGCCTCCCCTCATAACGAGCCGCTCCGCCGATTCCTTGGGGTGGGGGCGAGGGCTCCAGGCAGCCGCGCGGCAGCGTTGGCGTGTGCGGGTGAGCCCTGCCCGCGACGGCGGGCGGACGGCGCGAAGCGTGTTAGCCGGGGAGTTCAGCCCCGGTGCGTGGGCCGGGCGGTCGCGGCAACTCTGGGCCAGTCCCTGGGGCAGCAGGTGGGTTCAGCCCCCGGTCATCATGCCCCTCAAGCCCTGCATCGGCCAAATCTACACCCTTATTGCGCTTTCCGCGCTTTCTGCGCAAGACCGGAGTCCTGCCCGGTTGAGCTTGGGCCGGGGCATGCGCCCCCTTCTTACGCTTTCTTCGCTTTTTTCGCAGCCTCTATCCGTTACCGCACCCCGATGGCCAATCGCATCCATAATGCGGCGCCGCCGCTCCTCCTCATCGCCTGGATTAGCCAATTTGAGACAATGTCTCACTCCTACTCCCCCTCTCCTGTTCTTGGGAGAGGGGGCGACACGTAGGAAGCGACAATGCGGGCAACCCGGGGGTGAGGGCCCGCAGCACGCACGTAGTTTCGGTCAACTGGGGAAAGGGGGCCGAATATGGCGCGGTCGCGCCACATTTGAGACAACGATCTCACGCTAAGATTACTGGGTGCATACTATCTCCTTTCCCTTCAGTCCAGCCGGGGATGCCGTGCGCTCACTCTTTCTCTGCTAACCGGGGCAGGCACCAATCCAGCGCGTCCCGCGCCTGACTTCTGCCGCGTAGTAACGGACCGGCCCCTCTGCGCGGTGCTTATGACATGGACCTGTTCAATGGGGGCGGCCCGCGTCTTCTCCCCCAGCGGCAACTCGCAAAGTCCAGAGTGCATTATCAAGCTTGAAGCTGAGCTCCTTTCCACCGGGCAGCCACTGGAGCGAGCCAAGGTCCATATTCTCTGCCGTTATCGCTCGAGGGCCGACATAGGGCGTGTCCACATAACCGAGCTCACGGAAGGCTGTTCCGTCAGGGCGGCTGACCCACAGGCTGGTTCGGGACCGCGGCTTCTCGCTGTACGCCGGCCAGATGCGGTGCAGGAGGCGCGCGACCGGCGATACGGTGTCCCGCCGGAACCTCCAGGCGATGTATTCGCCCGAAGGGGCGATCTCCATGTCCTCAAGGATTTCGCCGTCCGGCAACGTGTAGCTCACTTTACGGAGCGGCCGGTCGTTCTTGTACAGATCGGTGAGGGTCATATCTATTCTGACCCCTTCCGAGTCGAAGCCATTCGTGAGGCAGAGGAGCACGCGGTCTTCGGGCAGCAAGACTAAGCGACCATAGTTCCGCATTAAGCGGAATTCTCGTGCGAGCATGTTCAGGGGGCTGCTGGGCGCTACCCGAACCGCCCGCACGCGAGTAGGTGCGGTGATATCCCCGGTCAGCACATATGGGCATCTGCTGGCCTCAAGCGGAGATGCGAAAGCATCCCCGCCAGCAGCGTCCGTGCAGAGGAACTCTGCCCAGCGGCGGCCGTCCGGCATCCATCGCGCCTCCACGAACGGAATGCTATCAGCGTGGTAGGGCCACTTGATCGGGCACTTCTTGCCCGACCAAGACCAGGAAAGGCGCCGGTCATCCAGTAGGCTCGCAGCGTCTACTGCGTCGCCGGTATTGTCGCCCCCCCGCACCGCAAGGTACCATCGACCGTCGGACGACGCTTCTTCCTTCCAATCGTGGAATTGGTAGTTGAGCTGTGTGAAAGTGGTGAGCTTCAGGTCCTGGCCTGTGCGTAGATCGTGTCGAAGATAGATGCTATGCTGCCACGTACCACTCTGGATGAGGAGTTCGTGGGAGGAAAGCCATTCGCATCCGAGCCGGCCCCAGACGGGGAAGGTCGGATCACCGACCCGGGTCGCGTGATCCAGGAGCCTCGGCTCCCGTTGTGTGACCAGGAAGATGGTCGCCAAGAGCAAAGCGAGGAGAACTACCACCGCGATATGCACCCATCTCCTGCCCAACACCGCCTCCGGTTGAACGGCCTGTCAATTCTATCGACGTGTGAAGGACGGGCATGCTGCGCAGCACGTTCCAATAAGGAATTGGCTGCGGAAAGCTCCTGGACCGTAGATCGCCTCTCGGCGAAGTGCCGATGGGAACTCGACACCGCCAACCGCTGTTAAGCGCTCTTCGCCTGCTTGGAGTGGTCTCGCTGGACGCCATGCCACTCGAATCAGCGTACCGATGTGCCGCCCACGCTGCAGCCGCAATCGGGTTGCTTGCCGTCTGCACGGCATGCGCCGCCGCGCCGAGCTCCGGGCAGCGTGGAAGAGCCGACGCTCCGACGGCGCGTACGCGGAATCACGCTGCGGGGATCCCATTGATTTGGGGATTGCTCACCAAGCCGAGCCCATGCCTAATCGATACGGAGACGCCAGAGTGCGCCCGCGTGCTCGAAGCTGAGCTCCTTTCTATCGGGCAGCCACTGGAGCGGATGCACGTCCTGGTTATTGGCGGTCTGCGATTGGGTCTCAACCTATCCAATCTCGCGCAAGTCGCTCCCATCCGGCCGACTAATCCAGAGGCTCGTTCGGGACTGTGGCTGAACGCGGTACGCCGGCCAGAGCCGGTGCAGGAGCACTGCCACGGACGGGACGTAATCGCGGCGGAAAACCCAGGCGACATAATCGCCGGTGGGGTTCAGGACCATGTCCTGCAGGATGGCGTCGGACGGGAGGGTGAAGGCCGCATGACGGAGCGGCCGGTCATTACGTCGCAAGGCGACCACCGCCATCTCCGCGCTGGCTCCTAATTCGCCGAAGCCGTCGACGGTGCAGAGCAGCGCTTCGTCGTGAGCGAGCATGACGATGTCGGTCTGCTCCCGGGAATGGTGCGAGAAGACCCTTGCGAGGGCATTCAGGGGACTGTCTTTGCCCACTGGAATCGGTTCGGCCTTGTGGGGAATGTCGATATCACCCAGCAGTACGAAGAGGCACCTTGCGCGTTGAGGACGCGCACGGAACGAATCCTGCGCGCAGACGAACTGTGCCCATCGACGACTGTCGGGTATCCAGGTGACGATGGTGGCTGGGATACGGTTCGGGAAGGCTGGCCACGAAATTGGGCAATCCTTGCTGAACCACCTAAGGTGTCGGCCTCCCACTACACTCACCGCATCGATCCGCCAGGCCGGTCCCATGGACTCGAATAGGAGCCATCGGCCATCGGGAGAGAGGCGTTGCTCGGCGTAGGGCCAGCTCCCGGCCACCCGTGAGAGGTCCGGGAGTATTGTCAAGCTTCCGGTCCGGAGATCCTTGCGCCAGTAACTCTCCCCGTCCGATCCACGCCGGACCAGCAGCTCATGCGAGGAGAGCCAGGTCAGGGGTCCCCAGTCCGCGAAGGTGGGATCGGAAACCCGCGTGCACCGCTCCAACAAACGGGGCTCTCGCGGCCAGAATAACGCAACCAGGGATGCCACTGCTCCGATGAGCAGGAGCCCGGTCCACCATGAGTTCTTTCGCGGCTTGATCATTCGTACCGAGGCGGCGCCCTGGCCCGCGATTCGAGACCAGGAGATCAGGTCGATACGCCCCGAGCGGCAGCCAGGGGGTTTGTTATCCCCTGGCTGCCGCTCCGCCATTACAAAACGGTTGTCCCTTTGGTTGCTTGTTTAGCCGGAGCCAGGGGCCCGGCGTCCAGTGGAAGCAGCGCTACATCGCCCAGGCCAACACGTCTGACGTTCCACTCGATGCGGCTTGGTCACAATCGTCCTCTACCGATGCCTGGGGACTCTTCCCTCCTTTCCCTCCGCCCTTGCACTTGTTGTCGTAGCACTTCTTGATGTCCTTTAGGTACTGCTTGATAATTCCTTTCAGGCAGTCCCGCAGACAGGACTCTCCAGTTTCAGGCACAGGTGCGTAAGGCCGAACAGGGGGAGAGTATCATCCAGCGCGCACTACTTCACCGCAAGGCAGCGGACGTGTACCGGGGAGAGCTCCTTCCAGGATGTCTCGATGACTGGGCGTTCGTTGAGCGAGAAAGGCTGGAGCGTGCCTTCGCGCGCGCAATGAAGCAGTTGGTGGCGCACCTGGAGGAGCAGGGAAACACGGAGCATGCTCTGGAGTATGCCCTCCACACGGTGTAACTTGCCCCAGAGCGGGAGAGCGGCTACCGGGATGCCATCCGACTCTATCGCGCAGAGGGGCGAGATGCCGAGGCGGTTCGTCTGTTCCAGACGCTGCGCAGGATACTGAACCGCGATCCTTCCGATGCCACGGCCAGACTGGTGGCCGACGCCCTGCCTGCTATTCCGGCCATAGTCAGAGTGCCGGAGTACCGCCAAGAGTACTCGGAGCATCGTGCCGCCTGAGGCTGCAGGGCCTTGTTGCCCAGAACAGACCGCTGGATGAGCTACGCGGCGTGCGGCTGGGCACGGAGTATGGGTAGTTGCACGTTAAAGCGAGCGCGTTGGAGCGTAAAGTAGATCCCTCGCTAAGCTCGGGATGACAGATCGGGTCGCTCCAATAAGTGCAGCTACGGTGTAGGCGTTCTTACGGTAGAGCAGATGCTTGCCTCGGTTGCCGGAACCGTGCGCCTGATGCAATTAAGCGGCTCGGCGGGAGCTTCGCTCTCCCGTTCTCCGCGCTGTTGCCTTCTACCTCTGAAAGGTCGCTCGCGTATGAGTTCAGACTTGGTGAGAGGGAATTTGGCCGGAGCGTCAGGTGGGCG
>CAYNFH010000018.1:0-49150 GCA_964396385.1 uncultured Chthonomonadaceae bacterium
CTCGATGTCCGCGAAGATGGGCGTCGCTCCCACGGCCAGGACGGAGGACGCCGTGGCGATGAAGGTGTAGGGCGGAACGATTACCTCATCGCCCGGTCCAACGCCGAGCGCCCGCAGCACCACCTCCAGGGCTGCGGTACCGTTGGTGACGCAGACGCCGTGCCCGGCGTCCTGGAAACGGGCAAATGCCTCTTCAAACTCTTTGACCTTTGTACCGGGCATGGACCACCACTTGCCGCTCCGGAGCGCCTCCAGCAGCAGCTTCTCTTCCGTGTCGTCCCACACGGGCCAGGCCGGCCAGGCCGCCTCCCGAGTCCTGGGCCCTCCATCCACCGCAAGTTTCATCACTGCCTCCTTTAGGACGGAAGACCGATGACGGGTGACGGATTCCGAATCCGTCCGTCTTCCGTCCTCCGTCTTCCATCAGGTGTTCTTCCGTCCCAGCATACTCAGGGTACTGGAGTGCGCGTGGCAGATCGCCACCGCGAGCGCGTCCGCGGCGTCGTCCGGCCGGGGCGGCTTGGGCAGGTTCAGGAGCCGCTGGATCATGTACTGCACCTGCTTCTTCTCCGCCGCGCCATACCCCACTACCGCCTGCTTCACCTGCGGCGGCGTGTACTCCACCCAGTCTACCCCGCGCTGCGCCGCGGTCAGCAGCGCAACGCCGATGGTGCGGCCCACTCCGAACGCGGTTGTCTCGTTCTTGGCAAAGAAGAGGCGCTCCGTCACCAGGATGTCAGGATGGTGCAGGTCAAAGAGGTGGTTGAGCTGCTCCGCAATGGTGAGGAGCCGATCCGGAGGAGCCTGGTTGGGGCTGGACGTGATCACGCCGTAGTCCAGCGCGGTAATCCGCTGGCCTTCCTTCTGTATCACTCCGTAGCCGGTGGTGGCAATCCCAGGGTCCAGTCCCAGAATAGTCATTGGTTGCAGGTTGAAAGTTGAAGGTTGAGGGTCCGGAATCCGTTCTCTCGACTCTCGACTCAGGGCTCTCCCCCTCACCCCTTCACCCCCTCATCCGTTCACCCCTTCACCCCCTCATCCCTCCCCAAGCAGGAGAATCCGAGGCGGCTCACCAATAACAGGCCAGCAATTGGCCGTGCCGCCGCTTTCCGGCAGACCGCTCCCCGGGAGCGGGAACACGCAGAGAAGGAGAAGGGAATGGCCGTTTCGGGAGGTGGGCCAACCAGTCCGGGCTACTCGCCCCGACCACAGATCCGGTTCGACGTCATCGGTGAGGCATGGCGCCTGTTCCAGCAGCAGATGGGCACCTGGATCGTCGCCGTGCTCGTGGTGGTCGTCTGCTACGTGGCCGTCGCTATCGTGTTCGGCGTGCTCGGCGCTGGTATGAGCATCGGCGCCGGACAGTTGGGACCACGCGGCGCGGCTGGAGCCGCTGCCTTTCAGGGCACCGCGGGCGCGCTCCGCATGCTGCAGTCCGCCATCAACCTGATCATCCAGTACTTCTTCATGGGCGGTCTGGTCCGGATGGCTCTCCGACAGATACGTGGCGAGCCTATCGCCGTGGGGGACATCTTCACCGTTACGGACGTCATCGGGCCTCTGGCCGTAGCTGCGATCCTGGTGACTCTCGCCCAGTACGTGGCAATTTGCGCGCTCTGCATCGGCTTCTTCATTGTGGGCGGGTTGCTGATGTTCACCGTGCCGCTCGTGGTGGACCGGCGAATGAGCGCTGTTGAGGCCATGGGAGAGAGCTGGAACGCTCTCAAGGGCGATATCATCATGGCCACGCTGTTCTTCTTTGTGGTCCAGATCGTGTTCCCCATAGTCGGAGCCTGCGCGTGCTGCATCGGTTATCTCTTCCTGTTTCCGCTGGTGCCGCTATCGACGGCGCTACTATACAGGGACTTCTTCCTGGGCGGCATGCAGCCGGCGTCTCCGTACGCGCCGCCTCCGCCCCCGGGCTACGCTCCGCCCCCGCCGCCAACCATGGGCTACACGCCTCCAGCGTACCCTCCGCAGGCAACGGACCTGACCGGCGGGCAGCCGCAGACTGCTCCGCCGCCTCCGGCTCAGACAGACATACCTCCGCTTCCGGAGAGTATGCCGCCACCACCGCCTCCGCCCACGGAGAGTGCGCCTCCTCCGCCTCCTCCGCCGCAAGCGCCGCCTGCCCAGTAAGGGCGAGGAGCACAGAATCCAGCGGGGCCGAGATTCTCGGCCCCGCTGTTGCCTGTCATTATCTTGATACTACTCTCCGGTTGGCCTGCTACAGCCTGGTCGCGGTGGAGCGGGACTGCTCCAGCACCTCATCGCGGCTCACTTCCCTGCCCAGGCGGTCCGAGAGGTAAATCCCTTCGCTGATCAGCATGGTGGCCAGCGCGGTCTCCGCCGTCGGAAGCAGCGGCGCCCGGCCCTGGAGCGCGGCAATCCAGTGCTTCTGCGGAGAGTCGTACGCCTCCTGGGCGGGCTCGAGCTGGTGCCAGCGCCAGTCCGTCTGGTCCACCTCAAACGTGGCGTTCATCTCGATGTCGCTCAGGGTGGTATGGAAGCTGAACGGCTCGAGCTGGATGCCCCCCTCGCTGCCCACCACGCTGCTGCCCTGGAATCCGCCCAGGTGGATGGCCCAGGACTCGACGATGTCGATAGTCAAGCCACCCGCGCACTTGACGAAGCCGAGGCCCAGCTCCTCCACGTTGTAACCGCTGCTCGCCCGGCGGCCCGCGTCCATCCCCGTCTCCTGGTACACTTTGCCGCTGATGCGCTCCACTTGCGGCAGCCCCAGCAGGTGCAGAATGCGCGCGATGTGGTAGACCCCCATGTCGTAGAGCGCGCCGCCGGCCGCCACCTCCTTCTGTACGAAGGAGGCCGTGCCGTATCCGTCCACGAAGGGCCGTCCCCGGCGCCGGAAGCCGGTCGAGCGTGCGTGGTACAGCTTGCCGAGCCGGCCGTCATCGATCAGCCGCTTGGCGAGCTTCGTCTCCTTGGAGAAGAGAGTGGCGAGCTGGATGCTGAGCTTGCGGCCTGTCTCCTTCGCCGTCTCCAACATCGCAACAGCGTCAACGTATGCGCCCGCCATGGGCTTTTCACAGTACACGTTCTTGCCTGCTCGCAGCGCCGCGATGGTCACCGGCGCGTGGAGGTTGTTGTGCAGGCACACGTCGACGGCCTCCACGTCATCGCGCTCCAGGAGCTTGCGGAAGTCCGTATAGGTGTGTGGTATCTGGTACTGTGATGCGACCGACTGCAGCTCCGCCTCATTGATGTCTGCGGCAGCCACAATCCGCGCGCCTGAAATCTCGCTGTAGTTTTTGAGGTGGCTCTTCGCGATCTGCCCCACCCCGATCATTCCGATGCGTACTGGCTCCATCTTTCACCCTCTCTCAGAGTGTGGGAGTATGGGAGAATCCGGATTCCGGCCACCCCCATACACCCACACCCCCACACTCCCACACTAATGTCCGGTCCGAATCCTGCATGAATGATCCATGCCGTGTCCTACACTGTACCCGTTAGCTCTGTCCCGCTGCTTCAGGATCCGCCCTTTGTCGCCGGCCTCTTGCTCCTGGCCATCGCGGCCGGGTACAGGCTGCTTCGCACCCTGAAAGTGCCCCTCCAGCAACTGACGGCAGCGGAGAAGGCGGCGCTATACGTTGCCTCGGGTTTCGGCCTCCTCCAGTACGTGCCGTTGCTATTGGGGGCGGTGGGCGCGCTCTCGCCGCGGACTCTCTGGGCAGGGCTGGCGCTTGTTGCGGCGCTCCTGGCGAGGGACGAGCTGCGCGTCCTCCGGAGCGCTTGGTCGGTGTTGGCTCGGCTCCGGCGCACCCTTCCCTCCGGCTGGGCCCGCGCCATCCTCCTCGTCCTCGCGGTTGCGCTTGCCGTCGCGTTCCTCCGCGCCCTGTCGCCGCCCACGGACGCCGATGGTCTGGGCTACCACCTAACCGCGCCGCGACGATGGCTGGAGGCGGGCTCCCTCTGCTACCTGCCGACGCTGCTCCAAACCAACCTGCCCATGGGCGTGGAGATGCTTTACGCAATTGCGCTGGGTATCTGGAGCGATACGGCCGCCAAGCTCATCCATTTCAGCATGGGGACGTTCGCCCTGCTCGCCGCGTTTGCCCTGGGCCGGCGGCTGCGCGGACCGGAGGTGGGAGTAGCGGCCGCCGCGCTCTTCGTGCTCGCAATGCCGCGGCTGTCCGTGCTGCCGGAGCTCACGTGGGCTTACGTGGACCTGGGGGTGGTCCTGGAGGTCGTGTGCGCGGCTCTCGCGCTCCTGCACTGGAGCCGAACAGGACATCGGGGATGGCTCGTATGCGCGGCATTGTGCGCCGGTTTCGCCATCTCCTTCAAGCTGAGCGCGGCGGTGTTTGCGCTGGCGCTGGCGATCGTCGCCGGCCTGGCGCGCGACCGTCCGGCACGGAGAGCGCTCGGCACAGCCCTCCTCTTCCTGGCGGGAGCCTCCGGCCCGGTCCTTCCCTGGCTGATCCGCTCCTGGGTACTGACCGGCAACCCTGTCTGGCCGGTGCTGTCCGGCGTCTTCCCAACGCGGGACTGGTCTTCAGATGCCGGCACTCAGTGGATCACGGAGTTCCGCTACTACTCCTGGGGAGTGGACCGGTTGGCCGGCCTGAGCCTGGAGAGCCGCGAGCTGCTGGTCCAGGGTGCCGTCATCCTGGTGGCCGTAGTGACTGCCTGCCTGGTCTATGGGTGGCGCGACCGGGAGGCGCGCGGCCTCACGCTGGTGGTGGGGGTCTCTTCCGCCCTGCTCATGACGCAGACCGGGTTGTACGCGCGGTACTTCCTGCCCCTCCTGCCGCTGGTGTGGCTCCTGGTCTGCCTCGCCGCGGCGCGCCTGCTGGAAACCTCCCGGTGGGCGCCCGCGCTGGTACTGGGAGTGACAGCGCTCGGCGCCGTGAGCTACGTGGCCGAAAGCGGTCCCACGGAGCCGTCCGTAGGGGAGGCCTTCGCCGCAGCGACCGGGAATCTAAGCCGCACCGCGTACCTGGAGCGGCGGGCGCCGGGGATCCGCCTGCTCTCCGCCGCCGCCCCTCTGACCCATGGCCGGCGCGTGCTCAACGTGGGCTCGCTGCCCCTCTACTACACCGATGCGTGCTCCTACATTCTCACCGGATTCGATACCCCGCCCCTTCGGACACGCGACCCACAGCGCTTGCTGGAGGACCTTCACAGGGAGGGCATCCGCTACATCCTGCTCGGCGCCGGCGCGCGCCGGGAGGAGCGGTTCGTTCCCTGGATCCGCCCGTTCATCCTGGCGCACGGCAGACCGCTCATTGCTCAGGGAGACGGGATCCTCTTCCAGGTGGAAGAGCCGCAGCGCGGCCGCCCGGAAACGTTAGGTGACCGGGAACAGCCCGCACGCCCGTTGCGTCTTAACGGTATCTTAACCCTCAGCCTTCCAAAGGGTTAGAAAGCGAGAGACTTCATGTTCGGAGAATTGGCGCTGCGGTTCCTGATAGGCGGGATCGTGGTCTCCGTCTTCTCCGTTATCGGAGATATGCTCAAGCCCAAGAGCTTCGCGGGCCTGTTCGGCGCCGCGCCATCCGTGGCTCTGGCGACGCTCGGCCTGACGATCGCGAAGCACGGTGGTCCGTATGCGGCCGTCGAGGGACGCTCCATGGTCATCGGAGCCGTCGGGCTCTTTGTGTACAGTCAGTTGTCGGCGCTGCTCCTGATGCGCGCCAAGTGGCACGCGCTGCCGGCAGCGCTCGTGTCGCTGCTGCCCTGGCTCGTGGTCAGCTTCGGCCTCTGGGCCGCGCTGTTGAGATAGGGGGCCGCCATGCGTGTAACTGCAGACCCCGGAGCCCTGCGGCAGACCAAGTGGTATGAGTACCTGATCCGCTTTGTGTTTGGCGGCCTCATAACCGTATTTGCCGGCCTCGTGGCGCATCAGTTCGGTCCCGTCGTGGGCGGACTTTTCCTGGCTTTTCCAGCCATCTTTCCGGCGAGTGTCACGCTGGTGGAGAAGCACGAACAGCAGAAGGGAGAGCGTGACGGCCACGTGCTGGAGCAGCACGGTATCCGCGCATCCGGAATTGAGGCCGCCGGCGCCGCCATGGGCAGCATCGGCCTGGTGGCGTTCGGCCTCATCGTCTGGTGGCTGGCGCCCTCCACGCGCGCCTGGGAGGTGCTGGTCTGCGCCACCGCCGGTTGGGCTGCTGTATCCTTCATAGTTTGGGCGATAAGGCAGAAGGTCTAGGTATTCAGGTATTCAGGTCCGGAATCCGAAACACCTGAACACCTGAACACCTGAACACCCCTCGTCTCTCACCCCTCACCTCTCACCTCTCACCTCTCACCTCTGGATAGTGCCGTTCTGTAAAACTCCCCCACGTCCTCCCGCAGCTTCGCGCGTGACGGGGTGTCGATGTACATCATATGTCCCGCCTCGTACATCGCCGTCCGCAGGTTCGGTCCCAGGCTCGGGTCCAGGCGAAGGTGGTCCAGCGTGTACTTTACGGAGAAGTAGGGTGTCGCCAGGTCGTAGTAGCCCATCCCCACAAACAGCTTCATGTAGGGATTCTTGTTGAACGCGCTGCGGAGCATAGCCGAGACGTCGGTGGAGGCGCGGCCGGTGGGGCCGAAGTCCCATGGCGCGTTGATGCCCTCACCCAGCACGTAGTACGGCATGTCCGTCTTGTACCGCAGATCCTTCCGAACGTACTCGTTGAACAGCATGGTGAACGGCGGGCGGACGGCGCTGTAGCTGGGGTCCGCCTCCGGAACGTCTCCCGCGGCAGTGCTCTCGATGCCCGTCAGCCGGCTGTCATAGCGTCCTATCGCGCGACGCCGGTCCCGCAGCAGCTCCTTGGTAAAGCGGGCCTGGTCCACGCGCAGATCCGAGTTCTCCACGTACTGCCGGCTCAGCCCCGTGTACCGAGCCAGGCGCTCCGCGACGGCGGCACGCTCGCGCGCCGGCAGGTTGTCGCCCTGTGCCAGCGCGGCCGCATAGTCTGTACGCGCCCACCGCTCCACCTCTGCCAGCGTCTTCCGGAGATCGTGTGAGAGGTCCGGCGAAAGCTTCTTGTGATACCAGGCCGTGGCGGTATAGGTGGGCAGGAACACCACGTACGGCAGGTCGTTGCCCGAGCCGAAGCTGATGGTCCGGAAGTTCAGTACCGTGGAGAGCAGCAGCACCCCGTTGAGCGCGATTCCCTGGTCCACCAGCCAGCCGGAGAGCCCGGCGGCCCGCGTGGTTCCGTAGCTCTCCCCGGCAAGGAAAAGTGGTGAAGACCAGCGCTCGTAGCGCGTGAGGTAGAGGCGGACAAACTCGCCGATGGACTGGATATCCCCCTGCAGGCTCCAGTACTGCCTGGCCTGCTCCGGCTTGGCGGCACGGCTGAATCCGGTACCCACCGGGTCGATGAACACCAGGTCCGACTGGTCCAGCCAGGTCTGTTCGTTATCCACCAACCGGTAAGGCGGTGGCGGCAGCGCCCCGTTCTCCAGCAGCTCCACGCGGCGCGGTCCGATGGCCCCCAGGTGCAGCCAGAGCGAGGCGGAGCCCGGTCCCCCGTTGAAGGCGAAGGTGAGCGGCCGGTGAGCGGGATCGCCTGCGTCTTCCAGGGTGTAGGAGACAAAGAAGACGCTGGCTTCCGTCTCGCCCGAACCATTCTTGAGCGGCAGCATTCCGGCGCGCGCCAGGTATCTGAGCGTCCGGCCGTGGACGGTGATCTCGTGCTGTGATTCTACGGGCGGAACATCTGGCAGCGCCATCGCGGGGGCCGGCTGGGGACTACCTGTCTGGGCTGCCGGAGGCGTAACCTGTGCGTTGCGGCGCTGGGGTCCTTGCGCCAGGGCAAGGCAGAGCAGGAGGCAAGGCATCAAATCGGTCTCTCCAGGATGGTATTACGGCCCGCCTGAACGGCGGGCCGAGGCAACATTTCGGGATGAGCAGGTCGGATCCCTGGAAACACGCGCCCGCAGTCACGGGCCGCCGCCGGGCTGGAGAGGAGGAATATCCCGGCACAGCACGTACTTAGTGGTACAGTCGGCAGGTCCTTTGCACTTTCCGCAGTCCGCGCAGGCGGACTTCGCGCCGTTGGTAGCCCGCGACTTCAGTCGCCGGGGAAGTACTCGCACATCCCCGACACCTGTTATACGGCAGCCTCGAGGGTAGCGCGCATGAGGATTCCACCGTGGCTCTTGCTTCCAGTAGTACTCGCCCTCTGCAACGGCTGCGGCGGCGGCGGCTCGTCGCCCCAGCAGGCAAGCGGCAGGGGAGCCCTGGTGTTCCGGGTGATTTGGCCTGCGCCCTCTCGGCTCATTCCGGTCGCCTCCCAGAGCATCGCCGTCACGCTCAAGGACTCCAGCAACAACCCGGCGGGCTCGCAAGTCATCCAGAAGCCGGCCACTCAGGTCACCTTCAGCAACCTGGTGTCGGGCAGCTATACGGCCACCGCCACCGCTTTCCCCAACACGAATGGCACGGGCACGGCACAGGCCACGGGCAACGCGCCATTCACCATCAACATCGGCAAGACCACCAACCTCACCGTCACCATGAATACCACGATCGTGCGCCTGACGGTGACGCCCGCCAACCCGAACCTCCTGGCGCGCCACAACCTTCAGCTCACGGCCACCGCGTACGACATCAAGGGCAATGTGGTGCTCATCAGTCCCTCCACTCTCAACTGGCAGGGAGGGACAGGCGTCTCGGTGGATCAGACCGGATTGGCGACCGGCGTGCATGCCGGCACGACGACGGTCACGGCCACAGAGACGGAGTCCAACGTAAAGGGCTCTGACAACATAACGGTCACGCGCCGCATCTATTTCACAGACGCCGGCGGCAACTTCATCGCCCAGATGGACGACATGAGCGGGACCAACTTCACCACATACACCGGGAGCGCGAGCAACGGCAGCCTGTTGAGCAATCCGCTCGGCATCTGGGGCGACTCGTCGTTCCGCATATACGTCGCGGACCAGGCCAACACGCGACTGGTCCGCCTAGATGACATAAGCGGGAAAGGTGTCGTCTCCTATACAACTGAAAAGACCACGTCCGGCGGTCCCGCTGGAGTGCTGGTGGACCCTAATGGTCTCATCTACTGGACCGACCGGTACGCGGTAAGCGCCGATATCACAACCGCCTATATAGGCCGCATGGCCGATATGCGCGGGACTAACGCTACTGCGCTCGCGCAATTCGCTTCTACCGTATTTCCGGAGGAGCTTGCACTGGACGGCAGCGGGCATCTCTTCATGATCGACTCCGGCGGCCCTCCCAGCGAGGTGGATGAGTTCGATGCCTCTACAGGGTCGTTGCTCGCACAGTACCCCGCCGTCGGAGCGAGGGTTACCATCGCTCCGACGTGGGGAGTGGCCCTCGATTCGTCCGCGCGGATCTACGGCACGGAGAGGCAGGACGTATTCCGCATGAACGACATGACTGGCGCCGGACTGGTAAAGTTCGGCCTGGGGACGGTCTCCGTCTTCAATAACCCCCGCGGCATGTACGTGGACGCAGACGGGAAGATATACGTCGCGGATACGGGCAATCATCGCATCGTCCGGATGGACGACATGAACGGTACCAACCTGGTGAGCTTTAGCGGATTGCCCAACAGCCCGCTAAACGCGCCCACGGGCATCTACGTCGAGTGAGTTACCTTGCTGTTCACGAAGGCAGAAAAGGACAAGCAATCGTTATGAAGCAGTGGAAATGTTGGGCCGCTCTGGCGGCTGCGGTTGTACTCGTGGGTTGCGGAGGCGGAGGCGGAGGCAACGGCACCCAGTCCAACGGACAGACCGGAGCGCTGACACTGAACATCGTATGGCCCAATCGCTCCCGCCTCATCCCGCTTGCGTCCAACAGCATCAAGGTGGACATCAGCCAGAACAACACCGTCGTGGCAACACAGACTATCGCACGGCCTGCAACCCAGGTCACCTTTCAGCAGCTCCCGGCCGGCTCTTACACGGTGACCGCCACCGCTTTCCCAACGAACAACGGCAGCGGGGTCGGGCAGGCGCTGGGAAGCTCGACCGCTACGGTCAGCGTGGGCACCACCAGTACCACCACGGTGACGATGGCCAGCACCATCGACCACATCGTCATCTCACCCACCAACCCCACCATCCTGCCGGGGCAGACCGTACAGTTCACGGCGACCGCCAAGGACATCAACAACAACACGGTAGTGACGCTGGCGCAGACTGATCCGAACACTACGTTCAGTTGGAAGTCCGCGGACACAACCATCGCCACCGTCGACAAGACCGGTCTGACAACGGGCGTGAAGGGAGGAGTCGTCGCCATCACAGTGACGGAAACGGAGTCCACCAAGTCCGTTTCCACCAACACCACCGTCAACGCCGGCAACGCCGTAATCAACATCCAGTAACGCCACTCGGTTCGCTTCACTCGAGGGCCCCGCCACATGGCGGGGCCTTCTTATGCCGCGCTAGAAGTGGTATTCCAGGCCGCCCACCACGTTCTGGTGCAGCGGAGTGCCGGGATAGAAGCTGCCCGACCGGATCAGGTGGTAAACGTTCAGGAACATGGAGCCGTTGTTGCCCAGCCGGCCCGTAATGTAGAGGTTGACTATCGCGGCAGCGTCCTGGGGCAGGACGATGTCACACGGCGTGGCCTGCCGGGTGGTCACAATGAGCCCGCTCTGGTCCTCTACGTTGATGCGCGTGTCGCGGCCCCCGATGTAGAGCGTCTCCACCCCCACCTGCCAGCCTCCCAGATCCGGCGCGTCCAGCCGGAATCCCGCCTGCCACGGCGGGAACTGGGGGAGCTGACTGGAGGAGGTCTGGTCAGGGCAGGTTGTGTCTGTGAGGTGCGTCTGCTGGTAGCGGGTGAAGGTGTGCAGCACCAGTCCCAGCAGCACCGGCTGGTCGTAGTTAACCTCTATGCCGGACGCCTCGCCGCGGTCCACCGGCGCCAGGCTCAGGTTGGCGGAGAGCCGGGGGTCTTCGGCGATAATGAACATGTCATTGAAGTGACGGTGGAACAGCGTTACCCCCAGCGTCTGGTGTGCCTTCCCTACGAAGGACCAACCCAACTCCATGCTCACCAGCCGGCCGTTGGGGCCCGCCAGCAAGGGCTCCCGGTTGTAGATGTGGGTGTCCTCCTCCCGGCGGTCTACCTGATCCATTTGCGGCGGAGCGGCGAGCGCCTCGGACGGATACAGATCTGCGGCCGCGTTCATTACACGCGGCAGTACGGAGAGCCGCAGCGTCTGCCGTCCCGTGAGGATGCGCCGGGCGTCCAGGTAGGGCAGCACGAAGGTGGATCCGCCACGGGATCCCACCACAGGGCCGGCCGCGAGCGTGGTCCGGTTGTTCAGGCGCTTGCGCCCGAACGCGTAGAAGTTGTACAGGTTGCTGGCCCCATTCGGCAGGATCTGCTCGTTCGGCTCCACGGGACCAATAGTGGGAGACCCGGTCCCCCGCGCTTCCGCCGCTGCGCCGCCTACAGGAGCGACCGTCGGGGCAGGTGCGCCCGCCCGGCGGTTGTTAAGCCAGGAGAGGCCGGTCTTGAGCGTAATGCCGTGGAAGAGGGCCTGCTCCAGCCTGCCCTCCAGCGCCATCTGCTCGTCGTTGAGCACGCGCGAGGAGGCGGTCCCCGGGGCGGGTTGAAGGGATACGCCGTTATGGCCGTACCCCGCGTGGAGCAGCACCCGTGTGGCTGCGCCCAGTCCAAGCTGCTGCAGCCAGGAGAGATTGGTGCGGTTCATGCCAAAAGTGGCGCTTGGAGTGGTGTTCAGCGGATCCGCGGACACCCCCGGTCTGCCCCCGCTCTCCGTGTTCGAGCCTGCATACAGGGCGCCGGAGCCGCCGAGGAGGTTGTTGCCCAGGATTCCCTCGCCAAAGTCCCTCCGCTGGTAGGCGTTCGACAACCCTTCCACCTGCCTGGCATCCCGGTTGAAGAAGGCCCGGTACGGAATCTGGGCCGGCTGGCCGTTAGCAAGGTACCGCTCCTGGTCCTCGTTCTCAGACCCAAGGCCGGTGCGGATCTGGTCTCGCAGCGGCACGTAGCGGGATTCGGCGGCCACCGCGGGGCTGAGCGCCAGCGCCTGGAAGAGCGCACGGTCCGCGTCTCGCGTGCGGAGTTGCTTGCGGTAGATCAGCGCCCGGATGTAGAGACCGTAGGCGTAGTTGGGTTCGAGCTGCGCCCCGCGGTCCAGGTACTGGAGCGCCTCGTCATACTGTCCTTGTCGGTAGGCCGCCTCCGCCAGAATAGTGTAGACCTTGGCAGTGATCTCGCCCAGGTCCAGCGCCTTCTGCGCCGCCTTCATGGCCTGCTTGGGCCGGTTCCGCTCCATCCACGCCACGGCTGTGTTCGCCCAGGGCGTGCCCCAATCCGGGACAAGTGAGGTTGCGGCGTCAAGCTGCCCCTGTCCCGCCGCGGCGTGGTTCTGGATGACCATCACCGCTCCCAGGTTGTTCCGCGCCGCCGCCGCACCCGCGCTCAGGGATAGTACGATCTTCTGGCGGTAGAGCGCGTCACTGAAAGCGGTCTCCGGCTGGGCCAGTCCCTCCAGCCCCGTGGCGGTGGGCGCCAGGTTGGGTCCGCGCTGGAGCGCCGCCCCAAACGCCTGTTCCGCCTCGCGCACGTGTCCCTGCACCGCCAGGAGGATCCCGTACACCTGTTCCGCCACGGCGTCCTTTGGGTCTGCCTCCGCGGCCTGCCTGGCCGCCTCCTGGGCCGCCCCCAGCCTCCCGCGGCGTACTGCGTCCAGAACCGGGGTTAATCGACTGTTTGGCGGCGTCTGCGGTTCGTTGCCGCTCGCCCACCTGTTGCCTGCCGCAGTGAGGAGGGCCAACACCACCAGCGCGCGCGCAGTTCCGGTCAACCGATGCATCCTCCGCCCCTCCTCACTTTACGATGATCTGCGTATTGCCGGATTGAACGTTAACCGTGGCCGTGCCGCTGCGCGTGGGGTCCGCCACGCTCGTAGCGATCACGTGGAACGTGCCCGCCGCGGCCGGGGCCGAGTAGGTCCCGTCTTGCGCGATGCTGCCGCCGTTAGACTCCTGCACGGACCAGGTGACTCGCTGGTCCGTGGATCCCGCTACGGTCGCGGTGAAGGTCGTGGTGCCGTTGACCGCTACGTTCACGGTCGGAGGATTGACCTTCACGGCCAGCTTCACCGTAACGGTGGTCGCCCCGGTCTTCCCGGACTCCGAGTCCGTCACACTGACACTGGTTGCGCCCGCCAGGGCCGCGGTCACCTTGCCGGTGTTGTCCACGCCCACAATTCCCGTGTTCGCCGACTGCCATGAGACCACGGCGGGGGAGACCAGCACCACCGCACCACCCTTGTCCTTGGCGGTCATGGTCAGTAGCAGCGTGTCGCCGGAGCTGAGCACGGGGTTTGCCGGCGCGACCTCCAGGTGGTCGATGGTGCTCACCATTGTGAGGTCCACCGAATTCACGACTCCGGCACGTACCAGGAATGGGAGGCTCGCGGCGGCCTGCGCCACGCCGGTCCCGTCCGCATTGGGGAAGGCGGCGGCATTGATAGTCACGTTGCCCACGGGCACGCCGTTCAGGGTAGCCGTAGCGGCGCCGCCCTGTGCGGGCCTGGGCACCAGCGCACGCGCAATTTCCCCGCCGCCGACCAGCACGGAGATAACGACGCTGTTGGAGGCCAGGGGAATCAGTCGCGTCGATTCGGGGAAGACAACGCGGAAGACCATCTGGGCGGTGGCGGGAGCGCTTCCTCCGCCCCCGGAGCCGCCGCATCCCGGAAAGAGCAGAAGGGCGGCCATTCCGGCCGCAAAGAGGCCGGGCCCACCCCACACGGGATGGCCCGGCCTTGCCACTGCTTTAGCCGCCATGCCTCTGTTTACCCCCATTCCGTCGAGGTACTGCTGCCGTTTCAATCCTCAGCAGCCGAAGGGATTTCCTTCGGCTGCTGCGTACGAAAGGACTCAGGGGTTTGTGGCTTGTACTACGGTTCGGCTTGGTATTACAGTTTACGGCTCCATTACGGCTTCGGCTGGGCCCCGCCGTTGGGGTCCGGCTGCCCCACCGGCGCGGTAGACGCCGTGGAAGCAGCGCCGGCATCCGCCGGAGGCGCGTCCGGCTTGTACCCGGCGTCGAACCGGACCACGTCCTTGTCCGCGAAGCCCTGTCCGTCTATGGGCGTGGCGATGGCGATGTTCTTCTCCACCTGCCGCACGCGGCAGCGGCCCGCGCGCGCCCCCTTGGTGGTGCTCAGGACCACGTGGGTATCCGGATCCTCGATGACCTGTCCGGGATGGAATACTTCCAGCTCATCTCCTACTTTGATGCCCATGGCGCTGCCACAGTTCAGGTAGAGCTCGGGGCCCTTGCCCTCATCTATAACCTTCGCAACGCGGCCCTGCCACGGAACCTGGTCCATGCGGTTGCAGATGAACTTCACCGCCTTCTCGATGGCCTCGCGCGTGGCATGGCCCAGCGGCGTGTTCTGCGAGGACCCGCCGTTCAGCTTGAATCCCTTCAGATCCAGGTCAAACGCGGTGCCCTTGGATTTGGCGGATCCATCCGCCTTGACGGAATCCATGATCTGGCCCGTGCTGGTGTCTATCAGCTTGATGTCCAGCACCACGGAGGCGGAGGTCTCGCCGTGGCCCAGGTTTATCCCGGGCAGGAAAGAGGCGCTCCCTCCCGTGCTGCTCTTCTTGTAGCTGAACTCCGTGATGGCGCCACGTACGATGTATTGCGCCCCCAGGAGCTGTCCGGCCTGGGCCTTCGTGTCATCCCTGACGCCCGCGAGGCCCTGCTCACCGGCGATGTCCGCCTTGCCCTTGTCGCTGCGCTCCAGCAGGATGAAGCGGTTCGTGTTGGCCAGCGCGCTGTTCAGCATGTCCGTCATCCCCGTCCCAAAGTCCATGAGAATCTGCGGGTTGATCGGGGCAATGGTGGTCGTGGTGGAGGTTCCCCCCGTGGGCGTGGGATCTACCGTCTGAGTCTGGTTGATCTTGATCTCCATGTCCGCCACGGCGATACGCTTCTTGGGGCCATAGTAGGGCGGCACATCCACCTTGATGTCCAGGGCCTGATCCTGGTCGTCTTTCTTCGTCTCGTGCTTCTTTCCCGGATGCTTGAACAGGTTGCCGACATCCTGCGAGTGAGCGGGCGCGGCGGCGAGGCCGAGAAGGACAGACAGACCGCAGATAGTCGCGGCGGTCAGCTTCAACATTTTCTCCTCCTTTAGGGCAGTACAGCTTGCGGCGCTGGCGCGAGTTCATCGCCGCGCTCAATATGAAATGCCGGAACTCTGGCTCATGTGACGGAAGCTATGTAGAGAGTCGGCCGGAGTCTTCTCTGTGGAGTGGCAGGTGTCCTGCCCGCCCGGCTCGTCGCTGAGTATTCTACCAGTCCTTAAGTCCCCGCGCTGTGAAACATTAGACAGCCGGCAAGCCAAATCGGAGACAGAGGGCGATTCCAGGCACGTTGGGCGACCGCCTTCACGGGGCTTTCACGATGATTTCATGGAGTCTTCGCGGTCGGCCAATATACTCGATCTACATAGTCTCGGCACCAAACTCGCTACTACATCTTCATTGGCGATGGGAGGGCGAGGCGGTCTTCGACAACCTGCAGGAGCTTATGCGCCCCATGCGCGCACATCCCGCGGTCTGCTGTGGTGGAAAGGAGCGACTCATGATGCGGCCTCGATCGCTAACTCCCGTCTGGGCAGTCGCAGGGCTGGCAGGGTCTTGCCTCCTGCTGCCCGCCGCTGCGCGGTCCCGTCATCGAACGCAGGTGCCGCGATCGGCAGCCTCGCCGCGCCTGGAGATCTTCCAGTTACTAAGCAAGCCGTCCGTGCCTATTAAAGAACTAGGCGGACCGGTTCCTCCTATCACTCTCGCGCCCGTCCTGAACCGCAGTATGCGAGCGCGGCGCGAAGCGGCCTGGCGGGTTGTACAGCGCGTCTGGGCGCCCGTCCAGGCGCAAGGAGGTACGGTCCCTGCCTGGATGACCTGGTACGAACAAGAAGACATCGAGCAGCTCTACCGGGACATGTTGACCCGTCATCCGGGCAGCATTCCGCTGGTGGAGATGCCGTCCCTCATCTCGACGGTAATGAATGCGCGCCCGAACAAAGACCTGCAGACATCGCTCTCCTCGGCCCGCATGGGAAAGGTCCTGCGCCAGTTCACGTTTCCAGAGTTCCAGTTGCTCGCATCGCACGTGCGGCCGGGAACAGGCACCATCTACTACAGTCCGTCATACGTGAAGCATCTGCTGGCCAACGCCGAGAGCATCGCTAACTACGATGCCCGCTCCTTTGAACGCACTGCGGCTGGTATCAGCTCGCCCGCCCTGCTCGGAGTCCAGAACGGTGAAGCATCCGGCCGGCTCCCACCATCCAGGCGGCTGGACACCCCACTTTTGGTGAGCGACCCGCCGAACCGCTACGCCAGGAGCATGGACAGGGAGATGCCGGCAGATGCGATCATGATCAAGGTGAACTGGATCCCCGCGTCCGAAGGCGCCGTTCGTTACCTCACAGGCGGTGAGGAGATCGCGCAGGGCTTCGGTCAATCTACCACGGGCAAATGGCAGCTTGGAGGCGTTGCTTTGCAAGGCAGGCGGTACAAGATTACCGGCAGCGAATTCGTGGTGGCGAACGACGAGAAGGGGAGTCCCTGGGGCCTGATGGCCATGCACATCGCCAGCAAAAATGTGCGGACATGGACGTGGACCACCCTCATCTGGGGCGCCCACAGCGCCAGCCACGGAGGGTGGGACGCGGATATGCCGCCCGCGCTCGCCAGCGAGTGGCCCGCGCTCCAATCCTACGGCATGGTTACCGCGTCGGACTTCACCGAGGGCGACCCAGCTCCGTGGACGGAATATATGGGAAAGGGCAGCGCAATGCAGACGCTCGGCAACTCGCTGCAGGCGATCTCCAGGGCGATGGGAAACGTACAGTGGTGCGCCAATCCCTACATAGAGACGGAGATGTCTCACACAAACTGCATCGGCTGCCACCAGGGCAGCCCCAGGGAGTTCCTTGCCACCACGCTGACCCAGAAGTATGAGGTGAACGTCGGTGACTTCTCCTTTTCCATCGCCAAGAACCGGGAAGCGTTTCTGCGCGTGCGCCAGGAGCTGGCTGCCAAGCAGCCAAGCCATCGCATCGACTTTCGCCGTCGGTAGCGCCGCGCAATATCACTCAAGAGCCGCGCTCCCTGGCGGCCATCCACCCCGGAACAGACATGTGGCATATTGAGCTGCTTGGCGGCGTCAAAGCGATCTCTGGAGACCGCGAGGTCTCCCACTTCGAAACGCGCCAGGCCACATCCCTGCTCGCCTTTCTGGCGTGCCACCGCGACCGCCCGCATCCTCGTGAGGTCCTGGCCGAGATGCTGTGGCCTGACGAAGATGTGGACGCCACGCGGGACCGGCTGCGTCAGGCGCTTTCTGCGCTCCGGAGGGCGCTGGAGCCGGCGGGAGTGGATCCGGGATCCGTGCTTCAGACGGACCGCTCCCAGGTCACCCTCGCGGACGGGTCGGTCTCGACGGATGTGGACCAGTTTATCGGCCGCGCCAAAGGAGCGGAGCGCGAAGCCGAGCCGGAGCGGCGTCTTTCCCTGCTGCGAGAAGCCATTGAGTTGTATCGCGGGGAGCTCATGCCGGGACACTACGATTCCTGGCTGATTGCTGAGCGCGGCCGCCTGTCCGAGATGTTCTACGACTGTCTCTGGCACGCCGCGGAGCTGAGTGGGAAGGCTAACGACTTGCAGGAGGCCCAAAGGTACGCGCGCCGTGCGGTTGCACAGGACCCGTTGCGTGAGGAGGCCCATGCCTGTCTGATACGGTTGTATGCCGCCAACGGCCGCGCGGCGGATGCGCTGCGCCAGTACCGGGAGATGGAGCGCGCACTGCGCGAGGAGCTGGGAGTAGAGCCTTCCGCCACGTCGAAGGCCCTGGTGGCGCAGCTTCTCACGCGCGCCGCGCCAGATGCTGCGGATGCGTCCGGGGCGGTCCCCGTCAGGGCCGTGGTGGACCTCGAAGCCGAAGGAGGCGCCGTCCCCCTGGGCTCTCCTTTCTACGTCGTCCGGCCTACCGATTCCGAGTTCCTCCAGGCCATCATTCGGAACGACAGCATTGTGCTGGTGAAGGGGGCGCGGCAGATAGGCAAAACGTCGCTCCTCGCCCGTGGACTCCAGCATGCCAGGGAGCGGGGCGCTCGGGTTGTGCTTACGGACGTCCAGAAGCTCACGGAGAGCCAGCTTGCGTCGGCGGAGGCGCTGTTCTACACGCTGGCGGAGTCCATCGCCGACCAGTTGGACCTGGACGTCTCATTGGACAAGGCATGGTCCCCGTCAAGGGGCTGGAACGTGAATTTCGAGCGGTTCATGCGTCGTGAGGCGCTTGCCACGTCGGAAGGGCCCATCATCTGGGGCTTGGACGAGGTGGACCTGCTGTTCGCCTACCCCTATTCCAAGAGCGTCTTCGGCCTCTTCCGCGCCTGGCACAACGAACGCTCGTTGGACCCGGATGGTCCCTGGTCCCGCCTCACTCTGGCCATTGCCTATGCTACGGAAGCGCACCTCTTTATCTCGGACCTGAACCAATCGCCGTTCAACGTCGGCACGCGGCTCACACTGGAGGACTTCACCGTCGGCGAAGTCGCCGAGCTGAACCGGCGATATGGCCGCGCGCTCAAAGGAGAAGCGCAGATTAAGAAGTTCGTCGACCTGGTCGGTGGTCATCCCTACCTCGTCCGGCGAGGTCTCCACGCCCTTGCATGTGGGGCCGAGGCCTTCGAGGGCCTCACGGAAAAGGCAGCGCGTGAAGACGGGGTCTATGGAGACCACCTCGCACGGATGTACCACTCCCTCTGCCAGGATGGGACGCTTTGCGACGCGATGCGCGAGGTCCTGAACGGCGGGCCATGTCCGAGCCCGGAAAGCTTCTACCGGCTGCAGAGCGCGGGGCTCATCGCCGGCAGCTCAGACACCGACGCGAAGCCGCGCTGCCGGCTCTACCGGGAGTATCTGGCGAGGCGACTGAACTGATTCTCGATTTCCGATTTTGGTTTTTCGATTTCCTGAACACCTGAACACCTGAACACCTGAACACCTGAACACCTGAACACCTGAATGTCCGGCCCATCAACCATCAACCATCAACCATCAACCCCTTCCTTCTACATCACCGGCGGCACCGTGCCGCGCGACGCTCTCTCCTATGTAGTGCGCAAGGCGGATGAGGACCTGCTGGCCAACCTGCTGGAGGGCCGCTTCTGCTACGTGCTCACGTCCCGCCAGATGGGCAAGAGCAGCCTCATGGTCCGCACGGCCGCGCGGCTGCGCGCGGAGGGAGTGACGTGCGCCGTCCTCGACATCACGGCCGTAGGCCAGGACCTGACGCGCGAGCAGTGGTACGACGGCCTTCAGAATGCACTCGGCCGCCAGCTTGGCCTGGAGGACGAACTGGAGGATTTCTGGCTCTCCCACAGCCGGCTGAGTCCCCTTCAGCGTTGGATGCTGGCCGTCGAGAAGGTTGTCCTTCAGCGCATCGAAGGCAGCGTAGTCCTGTTCATCGACGAGATCGACGCGGTGCGCTCGCTGCCCTTCTCCGCCGATGAGTTCTTCGCCGCCATCCGGGAATTCTACAACCGGCGGACCGAGACGCCTGCTCTGGACCGGCTGACCTTTTGCCTGCTGGGAGTAGCGTCTCCAAGCGACCTCATTCGGGACACCCGGACCACCCCCTTTAACATTGGTGTCCGCATAGACCTGACCGATTTCAGCCTGGATGAGGCAGCGCCCCTGGCGGAAGGACTCAGAGGGGGAGAAGGGGAGAAGGGGAGAAGGGGAGGAGAGGATGCGGCGACACGGCGACGCGGCGACGCGGAGAATCCGGATTCCGGCACGCCTCAACGCCTCATCCCCTCATCCCCTCATCCGGAATCTCCCCCTCTCCCCCTCTCCCCTTCTCCCCTTCTTTCCCGCAACCTCTACTGGACCGGAGGGCACCCTTACCTCACGCAGCGGCTCTGCCAGGCGGTGGCGGACGAGATTGGCCGGTGTCCGGATGGTCATGAGCAGGCGAGGATGGTGGATGAGGTCTGCTCCCGGCTGCTGGTCTCCGCGCAGGCGCGCGTGCAGAACGACAACCTCCTTTTCGTTCGCGATCGTCTGCTGCGCAGTGAAGTGGACGTAATCAACCTGCTCCAGTTATACGGCCGCGTCCTCCGTGGCCAAGCGGTCCCTGACGACGAGGCGGACCCGCTCATCACCGTGCTCAAGCTCTCCGGAGTGGTCCGGTCCGTCGAGGGGCGCATCCGCGTACGCAACCGCATCTATTCGCGCGTCTTCGACCGCGAGTGGGTGACCGCCAATATGCCGGACGCGGAGCTCCGGCGCCAGACGGCCGCCTTTCGCGGAGGCGTAATCCGCGCTTCTCTGCTCTTCGGCGCCGTGGTCATGGCGGTGGCGGCCCTCGGCGCCATGGCGCTCCGCTCCGCAGACATGGCGCGCAAGGCGAGCGCGCGCAGCCGCCAGTACGCGGCGCGGCTGGAGGAGGCGAACCGTCGCGGCAATGCCGCGCGGATCGCCGCGCTCAACGAGGCACACCGTGCCCGCGCGGCCGAAGCCGGCCTCCAGGTGGCGCTGCAGAAGGCGCGGGAGCAGAGGCAAGAGGCAGTGCATCAAAAGCGGGAGGCCGACCGCCAGAAGAAGGTGGCTAACGTCCGCCGCGCGGAGGCCGAGTCCGCCCACCGTGAGACGTCTGAAAAGCTGCGCGACTCCTACTTTGCCCAGGCAGAGGCCAGCCGCTGGAGTGGACGCATGGGCCAGAAGTACGGCAGCTTAGCCGCTTTGGCCAGGGCGGCTGCCTTTCCCGCATCCACCGAATTCCGAATGCGGTTGCGCGACGAAGCGATCGCGTGCATGGCCATCCCCATCGACTTACGGCTGGCGCGCCAGCATACGATTCCTTTTCGAGATCTGCCCGCAATGTGCGTGAGCGCAGATCGCCGCAGTTTCGCAACCGGCGACAAGGAGGGCAGCTTCACGATCCGGAGCATGGACGACGGACGAGCGCTCTTTCGGGGTCGCGGGACTGGCTCCCCCATCCTCCACGCCAAGTTCAGCCCGAGCGGTCGCTATCTGGCCCTTTCGGACTCGGGGAACCCTGTCCGCGTGCAGTTTTGGGACCTGGATCGTAAAGCGCTCGCCTGGAAATCCGACTCCCGGAGAATCAATGCCACGGCGTACGGCCCCGATGAGGACACCCTCTATATCTCCTATACAGACGGTGAGGTCCACCAGCGAAACCTGCGGAGCGGCGTGGAGACCAAGGTTACAAGACTCCTGTCGCCGCCGGATTCACTGCGGGTCAGTCCGCGCGGCAAGTGGCTCAGCTACATTCGGCGTGGCACCGGCCTGATTCAGATTCAGGACTTACGGAGCAAAGCGAGCTGGACGCTGGAGGCGCCCGCGCGGCTCACCCTGTTGGCCTGGAGCGAGGACGAACGGTATGTGGCGGCTACAGGGGCAGATAATAACGTATACGTCTGGAGGGTGGATGATAGGCGTCTGGTCGCCCAGATGAAGGGGCATCTGTCTCAGGCCACGGACCTCAGCTTCCTCCACGGCGGCCGTGTCCTGCAGACGAGCGGATGGGACGGCTCCTTCCGGTTCTGGGAGGTGGCCACGGGACGTCAGCTTCTCAATGTTCCGATTTCCGGCTACACATACGGCTTCAGCACGGACGGACGACGCCTATACCGTGTGGGACGCGGGATGGTTCAGGAGTTCGATGTCGACCCTGACCTAGAGTGCCGCCCATTCCTCTTCCGCGGACCCAAGGTCTACTCAATAGACTTCCTGCGCGGAACCAGCCTGTTGGCGACGGGAGACCAACAGGGCGCGGCGCTCTGGGACGTGGACAGCGGCGATCTGAAGGGAAGCCTCCACACCGGGCCATCAAGCTACGCGCTGTTTACTCCAAATGCCGGTATGATGGTCGTTTATGGAGAGCAGGACCGGCGTCTCACCGTTCGTCCGCTACATGTTGATAATCTAAGCCATACCGTAACCGTGGAAAGCGCCGTGGCGGCCAGGGCGTATGACTCGCTGGAGCCGGTCCATTGCAGCGCAGATGGACGCAGGCTCATCTGCGGCCATGGCTCTTCGCTCTCCGTCCTTGACCTTCCCCGTCTGGATCGCGAAAGGCTGCTGGAGCCGCATCCGGGCATATCCTCGGCCGCTCTCAGCCCGGACGGGCGCTGGGCAGTCTCCGCCGGCCACCATGCGGTCAACACAAAAGTGTGGGATACGGCAACGCGACGATGCGTGGCCGAGCTGCCGACGAGCTCTCTGACCAACGTGGTGTTTACGCCGGACGGGCACTGGCTCGTGACCGGAAACCAGCTCGCGTTCCAATTCTGGCGGGTCGGTACGTGGACTCTGGAGAGAGAGACTCCGCGCGCGCGTGAAGCGGGCCTCATGGGCGCCATCGCCTTCTCACCAGACGGACGGCAGGCGGCGCTAGGCGTCTCTATGAGCGGGTTTGAGCTGGTCGATTCTTCCTCGGGAGCGGTACGCGCTCGGCTGGAGTGCCCGGCAGATAACCTCCTCGCCATGCCCTCCGCGTTCAGCCCGGACGGCGTCTACTTCGCCGCCGGCACAGAGGCCGGCATCGTGTACGTGTGGGACCTGCGCCGGATCCGGGCGCGGCTCCGCGCCATGGGCCTCGACTGGGATACGCCCGCTCCTCCCCCCGCTCCTCCACACCGTCCCCCGCTCAAGGTCGAGATCGCGAATTCCCCGACTCCCTGAGACAAAGAGCTCCCATCAAACGCCGCGCCGGATCTTCCAGCGCGGCGTTTTTCACGCGTTTTTCGCGCCGGTTACATGATGGTTTCACGCCGGCCCACTAGACTGACTGCGCCATGGAGTTCAGCGTGGCACGTGACCCATATCGAATGGCGATGCTCCCTTACCGGCCTGGGCATTCCAGGCAAAGGAGACTCCTATGGACAAGCTCAAGAAACGCCTCGTGGTAGTTGGACTCTTGCTTGTTGCTCTGCTCTGCCCGGCTGCGCTCACGGCGCCGGCGGGCGCCCAAGCGGTATTCAGCGGCACGACCTATACCGTCGGTCCGACCATCACCCCCACCACGACCCAGCCCGAAGCCGAGGAGCATATCGCCGTGGACCCCGGCAACTTCTCCAATCTGTTAGCAGCCACCCAAGACATCATATTCGGCCGCGCCGCAGTGTTTACCAACGTGAAATATGCCTTCTCCTCGGACGGTGGAGTTACGTGGGACGAGAGCTTCACTCCGACGGACCCGGCCACGGGCCTCGTGCTGACCGGCGATGGGCACTCCTGGACTTTTAACGGCGATCCCGTGGTGGGCATGGACCGGCTCGGCAACGCCTACCTCGCCCTTCTGTATGCGAGCTTCGATGCAAATGGCGTCTCAGACGGGAGCGGCATCTATGTGGCTGCCGACACGATCAAGCATTTGGAAAAGATCAGGTCCGGCGGCGCGTTTCCGGCGTCGCAGATCTACCGGGTCTTCAGCCTCTTCAACCCCGGGGTTTCCGAAGACAAGCCATGGGTCGGGGTAGACAACAGCAGTTCGGCCTACGCCGGCAACGTCTACGTGACCTGGACGCATTTTGACCACGATCAGACCGCCATCTTCCTGTCGCGTTCCACCGATCAGGGCCGGACATGGTCATTGCCCGTTCGCGTCAGAGCGGACACCCAGCAGGCGCCCGTGCAGTGGTCGCAGGTGGCGGTGGGCCCGAGCGGCGAGGTCTACGTCGTCTACCTCCGTTATGAGGATGCGATCAATGCCCGTCTCTACCTCGCCAAATCGGTAGACGGGGGTGGGACATTCTCACCGGCGCTGCCCATCACCCCTCCCTTCAAGGTGCTCAACTTCGCCTCGACGTACCGGAAATCCAGTTTACCCGCCCTAGCGGTCAGCCCCACGAACGGGAACGTCTACGTCGCCTACCCGGACCAGCCGGATAACACCGTCGGCGCGGAGGTGGAGTTCATCCGCTCGACGGACGGCGGCGCGAGCTTCAGCGCTCCGCTTACGATCAACGATGTCTCCACCGGCCACCAGTTCATGCCTGCCATTACGGTGGATGGTGCGGGCATCCTCCACGCTATGTGGTTCGACACGCGCAACAGTCCTGACGGCAGCAGCGCGTACTTCGACATCTACGCCACCTTCTCCACGGATGGCGGCGCCACCTTCCGCCCCAGCGCGCGGGTGACGCCGAGCACCATTTACGCGGGTTCGACCATGTTCATCGGCGACTACGCGGGCATTGCGGCCGGTGGTGGCTACGCACACCCCGTGTGGTCAAACGCCTCGGGCTCCTTCTTACCGCATTCCGGTAGTCTTCAGACCGCTACGCTCACGCTGCCATGACACCCACCGAGAGGGAGGCCAAGATGACGTTTGTGTGCACCATGGCCGCGGCCGCCGCCTTCAGCCCGGACGGCACTTACCTTGCCGCTGGAACGGAAGCCGGCATTGTGTATGTGTGGGACCTGCGCCGGATCCGGGCGCGGCTCCGCTCCATGGGCCTCGACTGGGAGTCGCCGCCTCCACCCGCCGCTCCACGCCGGCCCCCTCTCAAGGTAGAGATCGCAAATTGCCCGACTCCCTGAGACAACGAGTTCCCATCAAACGCCGCGCCGGATCTTCCAGCGCGGCGTTTTTCACGCGTTTTTCGCGCCGGTTACATGGGGGTTTCACGAACGCCCCTCACACTGTGAGCGTCGACCCGCGCCGGTCTACTCTCGTCCCGACACCTGGCTGGGCGTCGCGGGCCCAACGAGACAATCGGCGCGGCGGGGCTGTTGGCCGCCGCACTGGCCGTGTTCCGCGCCGTCCGGCGCGGGTAAGGAACAACGAGATGAACTGCCGAATCCGTCGTGCCGCGAAGCGGCCCAGCGCAAGGGCGTGGGCCTTCACCCTTATCGAGCTGCTCGTGGTCATCGCGATTATCGCGATCCTGATCGGTCTGCTGATCCCCGCCGTCTCCAAGGTGCGAGAGACGGCCCGCAACGACCAGATGAGAAAGGCCCTGGAGGGCACCTTCAGCCGGGCCATGCACGCCTACCTCTACCAGTACGGTACCTATCCGCAATCGCTGGATGACCCGGGCCTGACGGCGCTGTTGCCCGTTGTCGCCGACACGGAGACGCACTACACGGCCCGGCAGATCGCCGATTCCCTCGGCTTCACGCTCACTCTTACGGTAACGGGCGGGCCCAACGCAGACGGGCAGAACTTCGAGCTCTGCGCAACCAAGGGCGACTACCTGGAGTACTGCATGGACGCGAGTTCCCAGGTGGTCACGAGCAACCCCGGCGGCGGGGAGACTCCGCCGAATTCGGTGGATCCGCGGGAGCTCGCGCAGGCGGCGGAGGCGGTCGCGCCCATTCTCCGGGCCCATCCCGAGCTCTTCAAGGAGGTCCGCCCGGCCCTGGGCCAACCCATGGTCGCCGCCTTCGTGTTCGACCTGCTCGACGCCAACCACGATGGCGTACTGACGCTGGACGAGCTCGGCCAGAACCCGGTCGTGCAGCCATTCATGGGGTTCCTTCGCACCGGCGGGCCGTTCGGGGCGCAGGTAGACACGCAGGTCTCCGTCACCATGCAGGACCTCGACGGGGACCCGGCCTTCCTCTTCTCCTACGACTCGCTGAGGACGCTCACCGCCTACTACAGCACGGACCAGTGTGCCACGCGAGAGCTCGTCGCCCAGCTCGACGAAGCCGAGGAGGAGGACCACGAGGGCGAGCGCGGCCACAAGAAGGAGGCGCTCAATGACTTCCGGCAGCTTGTCCGCAAGCAGGCCGGCAAGTCGCTGACTGCGGTCCAGGCCGACGTCCTCATCGCCCTCTCCCGCACCCTCTAGTCTGTCATCTTCGTCAGCGGCCACGAGATTGGAGAAGCGTTGTGCATAAACGGATTCTGCCGCGCTGCCGCGCCGTACCATATCCGGCGCGGCGTTTTTTACGCGTTTTTCGCGCAGGTTACATGATGGTTTCACGCCGGCCCATCAGAATGGGGCGCGGTTCGTCCCCACGCCGGGGTATGAGGAAGCCACAGTGAGACTGTCTGTCAATCTGCTCCGCGCTGTCTGCCTGGGATGCTCGGCCCTGGCGCTTAGCTCCTGTGGCGGCGGGTCCGGGCCCCAGGCCGCAGGCACGGGCCGGTTCCAGCTCACGGTCCAGTGGCCGCCACCCGGCCGGCTTATACCGGCGGCATCCGCCAGCATCCAGATTGTTCTTAAACGAGGCGACACCGTGCTGGGCCAGCAGGTCCTCAGACGACCGCAGCAGCCGCCGTGGAACACGACAGCCTCGTTCGACCGGGTCCAGCCGGGCAGTATTACGGTCTTTGCGACGGCCTACCCGAATTCGGACGCCACCGGAGTGGCCCAGGCCACCGGCACAGTCAACGCATCCATCGCGCCGGACCGCTTGAGCCAGGTGACGGTTACCATGGACTCCACCATTGCAACGCTGGAGGTCACGCCCGCGAACGCGACCGTCCTTCCGGGCGGGACGACGCAGCTCGCCGCCACCCCAAAAGATGGGGCTGGAAACGTGGTGCTCGTGGCGCCAGGCAACATCACCTGGTCTTCCGCCACGCCGGCCACCGCCACGGTGAGCGCCAGCGGATTGGTGACCGGCGTCGCGGCCTCCACCAGCCCGGTGACTATCACGGCCACGGAGAGCGAATCGCACAAAAGCGGCAGCGGCAATGTGACGGTCAACACGGCCGCCTTTACGCCAAAACAGATTGTCTACGCGCTGACTGTCAGCCAGACCGGCTTCCGGTCCATAAGTCAGTTCGAGATAGATGCTCAGGGTAAGCTGACGCCGCTCTCGCCGGTCATGGTGCCGAATTCGGACAACGCAACACAGGTCGGCGTCAACCCGAACCAACAGTTCGTCTATATCTATCGACCCAACGACAATCTGATCGCCCAGTACAGCGTCGCGCAGAACGGCACGCTCCAGCCGCTGACGCCTCCCACCGTCGCGGTTCCTAGGCAGCTTTTCAATGGAAACGGCTACGTTGCCGTGGATCCCCGCGGCCGCACGCTGTATCTCTCACATCAAAGCACCAATCTGCTGGCGCTCTACCACATAAACGCGGACGGCACGCTGACGGCCTTCGCGCAGCCGACAGTTGCGGTGGGTCAGAATGGCGGGAATTTCGGCATGGCGATCGACAAGAACGGCAACAATCTGTACGTCGTCCACGCCGCGCAGAGCGGCACTCGCTCGGTCGAACACTTGACTATCGCCGCCGACGGCTCGCTCGTCCAGGGCGCGTCAACGGACCTCAACACGCCTGTCGGCGACATCTGGCCTGCCGAGGGGATCGAGCTCCACCCGAACGGCCAGTTCGCCTACGTGGTCCAGCGCGGCATCTCCGACCCCAATACCCAGAAGGAATACAACCTGGTCCACCAATACAGCTTCGCGGCGAACGGCGATCTCACGCCGCTCAACCCGCCGACCGTCAGGGTCGATCAGTTTCCGTACGGAGGCGGGAACGCGATACCAGGGGACGCTTCCGTGGATCCGACGGGCCATTTCATCTACTACGGCGACTATAATGGCGGTCTGGCCAGCCAGGTGATCAACGCCGACGGCACGCTCGGAAGTCTGGTGGTGGATGTGATTCCGTCTCCGGGTATGAATGGGTTCGGTCGACCGGCCTTCAATCCGGCCGGCGGGTTCGGCTTAGTCGGTGGTTCGACGTTTGGAAGCACGACCGCGGTACAGTTCCACGTGAATCCGGACGGTACCCTTACGCAGCTCCAGCCGGTCGATTTCGGCTCTACTGAGCCGTTCGGCTACCCGCCGCAGCAGGGCTTCGTCAATCGCCGCTAAAGTGCAGCGCCGAATCCATGTCGGGGAATTCGGCGGCAACCTGCTCGACCGATTCGACGACATGACGGGACGCAACTGGACATCCTTCGGAGCGCATTGAGCTGGATCACATGAGGCGCGTGCCAGGGGACTTATGGCTTCCATGCGCCGGGCAATCCAGGGACGAATCGGAAACACTTTCGGACATGGCCCGCGCCCATACTGTCCGCCGGTACGTGGCTATGTTCCGGCCACGAGATTGGAGAACCGCTATGAGAAGACTCATGCCGCCGCAGTCCCGCGGCATACCGCATGCGGCGTTGGCGCTGTGCGCCATTCTCTGGCCGGCGGTGCCTGCGCGGGCGGACAATCCGCCCAACTTCATGTTCTTCACGTCCGCGACACCGATTCCGATGCAGCTCCACCTGGACAACATCGTGCCGGATCCGGGCGTGACGTGGACGCCGAACGTGCCGCTCAAGGGCAAGGGCGACCTGCACCTCAAGCTTGGCGACGCGGACGTGCTGAACGCGCAGGGCGTGCCGTTCGCCGGGGTTGTCGCCGATGCCAACGGCCAGGTGCAGACCACCAAGACCGGCTACCAGTTCACCAAGGACATCCCCTGGAGCAACGTGATGGGCGCCGGCACGGACATTACGCTCAAGGCGCCCTTCACCATCTTGGTGGACGTGGCCGCGAAGAGGGTGAGCATCACGGACAGGGCGCAGGCCACGCTCCCGTTCAGCAGCGGCAACGGCCCGGCCCAGTGTACGCTGCCCAACCTCAACGTCACCTTGGACGCCGCGACCGGATGCTCCCTGGACACGGACGTGACCCTGACCCAGGGCCTGCCGCCCGGCCTCTCGTTGGCCGGCTTCACGATTCAGTTGACCTCGCCGCACCTGCATGTCCAGCAGCCCGGCTCTCCGATCCTGGCGCTCAAGGCGCAGACGGTGACGGTGAAGACGCCCATCCCCAACATCCTCACCAAGCAGCCCCTCACGCTCACCGGCACGGGGTTCCAGGTGGACGAGACCGGCCTGCCCAGCTTCCAGAGCCTTCAGCTTGCGGAGCTGCCCGCCACGCCGGTGCAGCTTGCCAGCGCCAGGCTCGTGCACGTGGCGGCCTTCGCGCCGCAGCCGCAGGTCTTGGAGCTGAACCAGCCCATGGACTTCGGCTTCGAGGTGCTGAGTGTGGATAACGCGAGGATGACCAAGGGGCAGTTCGATCCCGGGTTCAAGGTCCACGGCAACCTCCTGCTCCCGTCCAGCATGACGGACGGCAAGGGGGGGCGGGCCAAGGTCCCGGGAGTTACGCTGCAGCCCTTCGACCCCAAGAATCTGTTTGCAATCAGCAACCAGGGGTTCACTGCAGTCTGGACTCCGCTCGGTCCCAGCATGCCCTTCAGCCTCACGGTCAAGCAGTTTGAGCTCGGCGTGACGGGGCTTCACAACATCACAGGCAGCGTTCAGCTTCCGTCTGGGGCCAGCGGGATCACTACCAAGGACGGCAAGCCGGCGAGCGTGGACGTTCAGAACTTCACCATCGACAGCACCGGCGTCTTTGGCACGGCCGGCATCAGCAACGGCTCGCTGGATACGTTGACCTTCCCGGTGGACAACATCAACGGCTCACTCTCCTTCGACCACAATGCCCTGCTCGGCGGCAGCCTGGGAGGGACAGTCAACATCGGGCCGGTCGGGAGCGTGGGCGTGGTGGTGGGGCTGACGCGCTCCGGCGTTTCCGTGGACGTCGTGCCTTCGGACAGCCTCACCTGGAAGGACTTCGGATTCCAGTTCAAAGTGGTGTCCGGAGGCGTACACCTGGAGAGCGGCGGCGTCTACCAGTTCCTCATCACCGGCTCCCTGCAGCTCCCCGCCATCCCTCCGGTCATGGAGTCCGCGCTGGAGCTGGACTTCAAGGACCTGGGGGTGGACCGGTCCGGTAAGTTCAGCGCGGACGAGATCTCGCTGGCGAAGCCGTGTGAGATGGACCTGGGCATCATGTCCGCGCACATTGACAGGTTCACCTACAGGCCGTCCGATTCGGTCATCAAGCTGGACGGCAGCGTCAAGCTGCCGGACGACCTGCCGATCAAGGCGGAGGTGGGATTCAACGGCCTGGAGATCCGGCCCGGGCCAAAGATCGCCGTGAACGACATCGACGTGGACGCCGGCATCCTGGGAGCCGGCCACGTCCACGCCCACCTGGTGTTCAACGGCGACGACAAGACGTGGCAGGCCAACCACCTGAAGAACGTGATGGCCGGCGACGCCCAGTTGAACATCGACGCGCTGATGGGCGCCGGCATTAACGCGAGGTTCCTTATCGCTAAGGGCGATCCAGACGGCCGCAGTGTGTGGCTGGTGGCAGCCGGCCTGGATCTGCCGCCGCCGGGAATCCAGTTCCCTCCTCCCATTCCACTCGCGTTCATGGGATTCAGCGGCGGCTTCGGGCACAACGTCAAGCTTGCCGCAGGGGACAAGGGCAAGCTGGAGAGCTATGCCTACGCGCCCGGCAACGAGCTGCTCCAGGCCGGCTGCTCCATCGCGGATACCACCCAGACCATGTTCTGGGGAGACTTCACCCTGACGATAGGATTTCCCAGATTCTCTCTGGACCTGCAGGGCGACGTGGCGCTCCAGACGCCCCGCACCAACCCCCATCCGGACTGGGCGTCGCTCGACCGGCATGGCCATGCGGACATCAACTGGGACGGACCGAGCGATACGTTCCGCGCCTCGGGGACGGTGGACTACGCGTTTCCAACGCGGGGCGCAAAGCTTTTCGACGCGCACGGCAGCCTCGACCTGTTGATCTCCCCGGACGAAGGCCACCTGTTTGTGGGCTGGCCCATGGACCAGAACCCTATCCAGGTCACCGTATGGCCCAGCATTACCGCCAAGGGTGGGCTGGGGCTCACGCTCTACAACCCGCAGCACGAGCACAGGCTCGACGCCGGCTTCGACGTGAGCGAACGGTTCGGTGTGCTCAAAGGCGAGATCGCCGGCACCCTGGGCAGCGCGGTGGATGATCACGGGCACTTCACCATCGACATCAGCGGCAAAGCCTCCGGAGAGGTGGACTTCCTCATCGCCCACGTCGGGGCGTCCGCAGCTCTGGACATCGACATTGGAGGATCCCTCCCGATACCGGACGGCCTGGCGATCGGAGGAGAATTCAGCGTAGATGTGGGCGTTGGCCCCTTCAGCAAGACACTGGACACAGGCCACGTTACCCTGCTCCACGTGGGCAGCAAGTAGGAGAGAGACCATGAGACGGATCACATACGCCCTATCCGCCCTGGGCCTGGCGCTGACTTCCGCGGGCGGCTGGAGCATGCGGGCGCCTGGCAGCTCTAAGCATCTGCTGAAAGCCGCAACGGCCGTGGTGAACGGCAGGCCGGAGGTGCGCCTCCGCTGGATGGTAACGGAGGGCTGGCTGGACTCGGGGCGCGGCTTCAACGTCTACCGCGTGGAGGGCGGCAAACGCGTAGGCCCGCTGAACAAGGCGCCCATCGCCGTCAACGAGAACGGGATGCCGGCCGGCCTCATCCGCGCCGCTCTGGTCGCTCCGAGTCCTACGGCGCCGCCGGTCTTCGACTTCCACAAGACGCTGACGGTGGCGAAGGGGACCGTACCGGGCGTCGCGGATTCCGACCTCTTCAAGCTGGGAGATCCCATCAACCAGGTCGTTAGCTCCTCCTCGACGTTCGACGCGCTGGGGGCGCGCATCCACGAGCTGCGCCACGCGCCCGGCCCCGGCCTCCGGCCGGCAGCTTTCCGAATGAAGGTGCGCCAGACGCCCGCCATTCGCGACTACCTGGAAAAGCTGGAAGGACCTCCCGTGAAAGTGGCGGCCGGCGCCAAACTGCCCATCGCGCCGCGCCTGGCCCTCAGGCTCCCCACGGCGCAGCAGCCGCAGGCCGCGGACATCGACCAGGCCCGCTCCACGCTCCTCATCGGCGCCATGACGAACCCCGCCCTGGCGCAGGCCATGGGGCTGGCGTATACGGATGCCGCCGTCACCCAGGGTGCGGCCTACCAGTACGTGCTGGCGTTTGTGGACGCGGCCGGCAAGGAGACGGACGTGGCCACGGCGGATCTCACGGTGGGGCAGGACCCGCAGCCGGCGCCGCCGGACGGCTTGAAAGCCGCCCAGACTGACGCGGACACGGTGGCGCTCTACTGGAACCGGGCGAGCGCGGACCTGCACGCCCGCCACCTGGTGCTCTCCTACAACGTCACCCGCATAGACCCGCAGCACCCACAGGGACTGCGGCTCAACGACCTGCCGGTGATGAAGGGCACCATACCGTCCAGAGGCGCCGGCCCGCAGCAGAACATGGAGCCCATCATCACCTACCGGGACCTGGCTGCTCCAGCAGGACAGGTGACTTACCGGGTGACTACCGTGGACGCGTTCGCCCGGGAGAGCCAACCGGCCACCGTGGCCGTTACCGTGGAGGACTGGCACACTCCGGTGGCGCCGGACCATGTATCCGCCGGCCTTGCTCCGGGCGCGGCTCCCGCCGTCAGCATGTCCTGGACCGAGAACCCCGATAAAGATGCCCTGTACAAGGTGTATCGCGTGGATGTGGAGCAGGAGAAGGCGCAGGGCGCGGCCTACCAGCCCCAGCTTCTCACGGCCAGCCCAATTCCCGGAGGCGCTGGAACGGGAGTCGCCATCAACCCGGACGGATCGAGGCAGACCAGCCACTACCGGATCTACACCGACTCGACTGCTGTCCCGGACCACTACTACCGGTATCAGGTCACGGCCGTGTTTGCGCGCAACAACCTGGAGTCCGCGGAGGCGGAATCCAACGTGGTCGGCGTGCCGCTCACCACCGGCCCGTCCGCGCCGTCGGGTCTCGCATACCAGTTCAAGGCCGGCCCTCCGCCTCCACCGCCGTCGACCTTCAAGAACTTCCTCGGGGCTGCGCGCCTCTCTTCGGTCGTCACTGCCGCCCTCAGGGCCGGCGCAACCGCCCCGTCCCCGTCGGCCACGAGAATCCGCCTGTCCACCGCGGACAACAAGCTCACGACGACCCCGGCCAGAAGCCAATCCGTTCTGAAGCTGCTTGCAACGGGCGCGGGCGTACAGCCGATCACCGTGCCTCCGCCCAACTACGGCGGGGCGCTCACGGTAAGCTGGAGCAAGCCGGCCGATCCCGGCGCGCCTTTCACGTACCGGGTCTACCGGATCAAGGAGGATCCTCCCATCGCGGGCAGCGTACCATCCAAGCCGCACGGACTGAACCCGAACCTGCTCAAGCTCATGGGGCCGCGCAGCATGCAGAGCCTTGCGGTCACGGTCCATCCTCCCTCGCCGGGACCGGCGGCGCCGTCCCCTGCGGCGGGCAACCCTGCCCCAGCCGCAGGCGCTAGTCCTATCACCCGCCGCATCCTGCGGGCGGGCTCCCCGCTGTCGGCTATCAGAGCCGCGTCTTCGGCGCAGTCCGTGGCGTCGGCCCCGCAGACCGTAATGTCGGCCACCAGGCCGGGATTCTCCCGCCTCTCCTCCGCCGCCATGCAGCAGGCGTTCAAGGCCGCGGACTTCATCACGCCGCCGCCACTCATCGGGGAGGTGAAGGACACGGCCATTACGGATAACATCCTGCGCGGCCAGTTACAGCACTACCGCTACATGGTGATCGCCAAGAACCGCTGGGGGCTGGAGAGCAAGATCGCGGAGCTGGAGACACGCATCCCGCCCACGCTGCTGCCGGGGGCGCCGGGCCTGTTCTCCGTCGCGCCGGTCCAGGACCACCGCGACCAACTCCGCATTCTGGTGCACGCCAACATCGCGGATGAGGACGTGGTGAAGTACCACCTCTACCGGATGGACATTCCGCCCACACTTACCCGGCTGTTCAATGGTCCCGTCTCCTTGCCGGTAACGTTCAGTATCGGGCGGACCAAGGCCGAGTTCGACCAGCTCGCGAACCAGGTGAGGCAGTGGATCGCGTCCCAGCCCAATCCCATCTACAGCGCCGCTTTCCCCATGGAGACCCTGGCCGCCCAATTGGCGCAGGCCAAGGGGAAGCCGGGAGATGTCAAGAGCTACCTCAGCCCGGATATGGTTCAGCTCCTGACCAGGCTGGAGGATGAGGCCAACTATAAGGAGGTAGTCATTCCCGGCAAGCTGCCTGCCGTTGTAGACCATCCTGAAAGCACGGACCCCATCATCGAGATGGTGGATACCACGGCGGAGCCGCTCCACGACTGCGCCTACCGTGTGGTGGCGGAGAACAGCAGCGGCTACCTCTCGCCCATGTCCGGCTACCTGGACGGCCACGCGGACAAGGTCACGGCGGTGCCGCCGGTACTGAGTCTCGTGAGCGCTTCCTTCAAGACACTCACATCCGCCTCGACAGTGATGCTGCTCGTAGGGGGACCGGAGCTGCACGTAGTGATGGAGCGAGCGGTAGGGGATGGCCCGTTCCTCCCCATGGCCGGCGCTCCCGGCACTCCGCCGCTCTTCCAGGACTCCACGGTGATGCCCGGCCACACCTACCGCTACCGCGCCCGCGGCCTGGACCTCTTCGGCAACCTCTCCGATCCCTCGCCGGAGCTGTCGGTAACCGTGCCGAAGTAGGTTGATGGTTGATGGTTGAAAGTTGGGGATGACGGAAGACAGCTCCGTCCCGTCATCCCGAGCTCCGCGAGGTATCTGCTTTACGGCATCTGTACGTACTCTGTATCTATAGATGAACTGCCGTTGCAACCTGCATCCCGGGCGGGCTACCACTTAGTCGCGCGAGCTGGCGCAGCGCGACCGCCCGCCAAGCGAGGGATCTGCCGTCCGGTAACAACACGTACTCTGTAACTTCAGATTGCCGACCGCACCAGTCTGTCATCCCGAGGCACGAGGGATCTGCTTTACGGTAGCTGCGCGTACTCTGCCGGACAAAAGCAGATTCCTCCCCAGGGGCCGGCCCAGGGTTCCCGCTCCCGCCACTGGTTCGAGGGAGCGGGACGCTGTCCGCTTCGCGGCCAAGGCGTGGCTCACCCGCGCTCGGAATGACAAACCGCTCCGTTCTCGCTAGAGCTTCCCCTGAAAGAACTCCGCCACGGCCGCCGCCGCCTCCGGCTGCGAATCGAACAGCTTCGTGCCATGTTCGCCGCCGTCGAACATCTTCACCGTCGCTTTGGGATCCGCCCTTCGGATGAGGTCCGGTCCGCCGCCGGTGATGGAATCGCCGCTCGCGGCCAGGACCAGCAGCGCGCCCTTGTAGCTCTTCGCGGCACCCTCAACCTTCAGCCCGTGGTAGTCCGTCCCGGGTGAGAGCAGCGCCACGGCCGGAATCGGAGGGTTGCCGCGAGCCGCGAAGATCAGCGCGTTGTTCGCTCCGTAGGAGGCGCCGGCCAGCCCGATGTGGGGCGGCTTGACGCCGCGCGTGCCGAGCCACGCGATGGCCCCCGCAATGTCCGGTGTGGTGTCCCACGGCGCGTTGTCCCCGTTCGCCTTGCCTTTGGAGCGGCCGGCGCCGCGCTGGTCTATCGCGAGGGCGGAGATACCCTCGTCGTTCAGCCGCGGGGTGAGCGGCTTCCAGTCGTCTGCCGATCCGCCGCGCTGGTGCAGCAGGACCACCGCCTTCGCCGCGCCCTGCACCGGGTAGAAGTCGCCGTAGATGGTCCAGCCATCCGCGTCCTGGTAGGAGACCTCCTGCGTGCCCCCACCGGACCGCGCCGCCGGAGGCCCCGCCGAAGGCATCATCGCCCCGCTCCCCCCTCCCTTACCGCACCCCCAGGTGATAAACAACAGAAGACAGGCTAGCCCGGCTGCCAATCGTTTCCTCATCCATCCCCTCCCATTCGTGTCCATTCGTGCAATTCGTGGTTTCTGATTCCCTCCCCTTCCGCCCGGGAACAACCGGCCGGGCGCGGCACGTCTCACCGAAGGGCCGCACCGTGCGGCGGGAGGAGCAACATGACGCCAGTATCGGAGCCGGTTGACAATCCGCAGACTCCCCCAGTATTGGGGCCCGGGGGGCCAACTCCCCCAGAACCGGGGGTAAGGGAGCCAGAGCCTTCTGCTGTAGGGGCCGGGCGCCGTCCCGGCCCGCCAGGGGAGCGCGAGGCTCCTGCCGAGCTAACCACCGAAGGGCAATTCGAATCGCTCGGGCTGGCGCCGCCTCTCCTGCGCGCCGTGCAGGAGGCAGGTTACGAGAGCCCGACGCCCATCCAGGCCCGCGCTATCCCCGTGCTGCTGGAGGGGCGGGACCTCATCGGCCAGGCGCAGACTGGCACGGGCAAGACGGCCGCCTTCGCGCTGCCGCTCATCCAGAAGATGGACGCCTCCCGCCCGGAGACGCAGGCCCTGGTGCTCGCCCCCACGCGCGAGCTCGCCGTGCAGGTGGCGGGCGAGGTCCACGCGCTCTCCAAGCATACCGGCCTGCGCATCGTCCCCGTCTACGGTGGCCAGCCCATCGACCGGCAGTTCCGCGCGCTCCGGGCCGGCGCGCAGGTGGTTGTAGGCACGCCGGGGCGGGTGCTGGACCATCTCCGCCGCGGCACGCTCAGCCTGGCCGCCGTCCGCATCTGCGTGCTGGACGAAGCGGACGAGATGCTCGCCCTGGGCTTCCTGGAGGACATGGAGGCCATCCTGGCGGAGCTGCCGCAAGAGCGGCAGCTCGCCCTCTTCTCCGCCACCATGCCGCAGCGCATCGCCCACCTGGCCCGCCGTTTCCTGCGCGAGCCGGAGCGCGTCACCATCGAATCGCGCAGGCGGACGCTGGAGACCACCAACCAGACCTACTACGAGGCCCCGCCCGGCCGCAAGCTGGAGGCGCTGGCCCGAGTGCTGGACATGGAGACGCCCGGCCCCACCATCGTCTTCTGCCGTACCCGCAAGGAGACCGACGAGCTGGCGGAGGCGCTGCGGCTCCGCGGCTACGGCGCCGAGCCGCTCCACGGCGACATGGCCCAGCCGGAGCGGGACCGCGTTCTCCGCCGCTTCCGCGAAGGACAGGCCGACCTGCTGGTCGCCACGGACGTGGCGGCGCGCGGGCTGGACATCGAGACCGTGACCCACGTGGTGAACTACGACATCCCCTGGGACGTGGAGCAGTACATCCACCGCATCGGCCGCACCGGCCGCGCCGGCCGGGAGGGGGACGCGATCACGCTCATCGAGCCGCGCGAGCGCCGCCAGCTCCGCTTCATCGAGCGGATGATCGGCGCGCGCATCCGTCCCGCCCGCATCCCCACCGCCGCGGACATCGCCGCCCGCCGTCGGGAGATGTTCAAGGACGCGCTGCGCGACACTATCGAGAGCGGGGACCTCGACGGTCACCTGGCCACCGTGGAGGAGCTGGCCGCCGAGTACGACGTGGCGGAGGTGGCCGCCGCCGCCCTCCAGATCCTCTGGGAATCCTGGCAGGGCTCCTCGGCGGAGGACGCTGGACGGGAGACGGAGGACCGATCCGGAATCCGTCCGTCCTCCGTCTCCCGTCCTCTGTCGTCGATCAGTCCGTCCCCCGTCTCCCGTCGTCCGTCATTTGAAGATGAAGTCCTCGCCTACTCCGAGCAGCCGGAGCCCGGCATGGCGCGCCTCTTCGTGAGCATGGGCCGGCAGGACGGCCTGCGCCCTACGGACCTGGTGGGCGCCATCGCCAACGAGGCGGGCATCCCCGGCAAATCTATAGGCGCCATCGACATCCTGGATCGCACCGCCTTTGTGGAGGTGCCGGCGGAGGCGGCGGACGCCGTCATGGAGGCGCTCAACCGCACCAAGATCCGGGGCCGCCGCGTGCGCGTCCTCCCGGCCGAGCCGCAGTCAGGCGGCAGGAGGCAGGAGGCACAAGGCACGAGGCGGGATGCGGGAGGCAGGCGCCCACCCAGAATCCAATCCCGCGGCCGGGACTAAAATGAGACAGTAGACGCTGTAGGCTGACCCATCTCCCTGGATGCGGCGAGCCTCAACAAAGCGGCGGGGAGTAAAATGAGACAGTAGACGCTGTAGGGGACGGGGTGGCCTTCCGATTACCGGGCACTCGGCCCGGTAATCGGAAGGCCACCCCGTCCCGGCCCGCTATTTGGAGTGCGGTGCCTTGGCACCGCTATCTCTGTACCGCTTGCCGGAGCGAATCAGCGAACGCTGTAGGGGCCGGGCGCCGTCCCGGCCCGTCTCTGTAACAGTGCGCAGATAGCATCGATAGGCGCCCTCTCTTGCTTGCACTGGGAACGCGTGGCTCCCGCCGACCTACACCGCCTCGCCATTGTCGGAGTACCACTGGTTGTACTCGTGAGCAATCTGTTGGGAGCGCGAGGCTCCTGCCGAGCTAAGAAGTTCGTTCCCCCGATCGCTTCAACCCTCACCACTTCTGCGAGAGCGCTGCGCCCTGGCGGTCCCCACACAGCGGCGATGCGGACGTCTCTGATCCGGAATGCGGCCCGCAACGTGTGGCCCAGGGTCCGGCCCTCTGCGCCTGATCGGCGCATTCACCCGCCTCTCGGGCGAGCCTCCGCCGCCCGGTGAGACAGTAACGGTGTGGCAGCCTGGTAGGCCGGGCGCCGCCTCACGCTGCCGGCCCTCCCCACACCCCTCCCGCAGATTCCGGAAGACGGAAGTCGGAGATCTCGCAATCCTCATCACTCCCGAGCGAGCAGCGCGCCCTCCAGGACGCCGCAGCTCTACGCCGCAACCCGGACCTTCCCCGAATGGCTCCGCGGCTCCGGTATTAGCTTGTCGCGCTCCCGGAGCGCCCCCAGGTACAGCTTGATTCCCTCCGTAATGAGGTGCCGCACCTCCTTTTGGGAGTCTCCGACTGCCATGCATCCCGGCAAGTCCGGGACGTACGCGCCCCAAGTCGTATGGCCTTTTGACTGATCACCGTGAGCTGCGTCATGGCACCCCCTGGCACGTTACATGTCCGTCGGGGTACTCACGCCGGCTCTCTTCAGGTGAGCGCGCAAGAGGGCACGGAAGAGCCGGCTATGGTTAGGCACCCGGAGGTGAAGGAGCTCGTGTGCGATCACATAGGCCCGGCGCGGCGCGGATTCGCGGAGGAGCGCGCGGTCGAAGGTAAGCCGGCCCCGTGAGGAGCAGTTTGCCCACTTCGTCTTCATAGGGCGGAGGTGCAGCTCCCGGTAGCTCACACCCATGCGGCGTGCCCAAACGTCGACCTCCGCCTTGAAGATGTCAACCGGCACCACCTCCTCCAGCAGCGGAGGCAGGCTACGCTCACTCATCGTTCGACGCCTGCGCGATTCGGAGCATCCGCTCTACCCACTCCGTTGTCGCGTCCACCGGCACACCAGCCAGGACCAGCGCCTTGTAAAGCCCTGTCCTCACGGCTCGCATCTGGGCGTTGCTCACCCGCCAGTGTGGGTTCTGACGCAGAACCTCCTCAGCGCTTACCGCCACCTGTTTCGCCCCTGCAACTCCATTCCTCTGTAGCTCCCAGAACAGAGAGAACGCCAGCCTGTCCAGGCCCTCGCTGCGACTGGCAGCCCGCGCGCGCAGTATCTCAGCAAACAGCTCTCGGAGCTGGTTCAGGGCGTCCTCCGTGCTGAGCTGTCGCTGTTGGTACGCGTCAATGACCTGCTGCGCCCTCTGGCCTATGGAGATCAAGAACGGCTCGGCAGCCGCCTGCTGGTCCACCGTTTCGGTAATGGTTTTCAGCAGGTTGAAGACCTTCACCACACTTGGTTTCGCGCTGTCGGCAAGCTGGTCGAGCGCGGCCTCGTCCAGCGGGATCACTTCCAGTGGATCTTCGATCGCTCCGGCATGCGTGTGCGAGTGGACCAGCCGAATGGTCTTGCGGAGCAGGTCTCGATCCGTCAACACTCCGGGATCGTACGCAGACTTCACCACCTGGTACATCCGGATCAGCCCGTCGTAGTCGTCGAGGAACGGCCGCAGAAAAGCAGACGGCGCCAGGATCTCGTACAGGTCCTGCACCGACAGTACAAAGCTATAGAATCCCTGCCGTACGTCCGCGTCCAGGAAGTGGGAGAGCACCCGCTCCACGGCCTTGTCGTTCCAGACTCCCTCCACCAGGCTGAGATACTCGCTACGCGCGCGCTCCATGTCGGCCGCGAACTGCTGCTCTAACAGCGCGAGGTCGCCAATGACACCAGAAACGTCCTGCGAATCGAACGCAAGGGCCTTCTCCAGGTTCTCAAATATGCCCACGAAATCCATCACGAACCCCGCTGGCTTGTTCCGCCCGGAAGCATCCTCGTAAGGGCGATTGACCCGGGCGATGGCCTGGAGCAGCACGTGGTCTCGCATGGGCTTATCCAGGTACATGCAGTAGAGGATTGGCGCGTCAAAGCCGGTGAGGAGCTTCTCCGTGACGATGAGAATCTTCGGCAGCGCGTCGGGGTTTCGGAACGCCTTGCGGACCCTCTCTTCGTCCTCCTCGCTCAGGTAGTGCCGCTGAACATGCTCGGGGTCGTTATGCGCCTCGCTGTAAACGGCCACGGACCATTCCGCCGGCAGATGGCGGTCCAGCTCCTCCTTGTAGAGCGCGCACGCTTCTCGGTCCACGGCTACCACGAACGCCTTGTAGCCCATCGGGTCGATAACGTCCCGGAAGTGTTGCGCGATGTTCTGCGCGACCCGCGCGACGCGTTCCGGCTTCTTCAGCATGGTCCGCAGGGTGACGGCACGCTCCAGCACGCGGTTTATCTGGGCCATGTCTACCGCCGCGCCCTCGTCCATGACCATGTTGAGGAACTCGGTCTCCAGCGTCTGTCGGTCCACCCGCAGCTCGCTGGGCGCCAGCGTGTAGTGCAGCGGAACAGTGGCGCCGTCTTCGATCGACTCCGCGATGCTGTATTTGTCCAGGTACCCCTTCTCGTCGTCCATGCCGAACGTCTTGAAGGTGCCCTTGCCGTAGAATGTCTTGTCGATTGGCGTGCCGGTGAATCCGAGATAGGTGGCGTTTGGCAGGGCGGCCATGAGGTAGCTGCCCAGGTGGCCGCCCGTAGTCCGGTGGGCCTCATCCACTAGCACGTAGATGTTCTGGCGGGCGCTCATGTCGGACGGCATCTCGTCGAACTTGTGGATCATCGCCACAATGACGCCGCGCTGGTCGGCAGCCAGCAGCGCCTTGAGGTGATCTCCGTTCTGAGCACGGCAATAGGTAACGCCCGCAGCATCCAGGTTCTTCTTGAGCTGGTCTTCCAGGTCGAGCCGGTCTACCACCATCAGTACGGTCGGATTCTCGAAGACGGGCTCCTCCACAAGCCGTTTGGCCAGCGTGATCATGGTATAGGTCTTGCCGGACCCTTGCGTGTGCCAGATAAGGCCACGTAGCTTCTTGTTATCCCGCGCGCGATGGAGGCACCGCTCTACGGCCCGCATCTGGTGGGGACGCAGGACCGCCTTGGTAAGCTCATTGTCGCGTGAGATGAACAGGATGTAATCGTGCAGGACGCGCAGGATCCGGGCCGGGGCGACGAAGGATTTGACCAGCGTCTCATAATCTCCCGCCTGCTCGTCCTTCCAGTTCATCATGCCGCGGCCGCCCGCGTTCCACGTGGGGCCGTAGTGGAACTTGATGAGGTGGGTGAGCGCGAAGAGCTGCATCACCGCCATCATCTCTGGCGACTCGACATGGTAGCGGCGGACCTGGTCCAGCGCCTCCGCGATGCCCTCCGCATGCGTGGCCGCTTTGGCCTCAACGACGAGCACTGGAATGCCATTTACGAAGAGCGCCACGTCATACCGGACGCGCTTACTCCCGCTCTGCACCCACAGCTCATCCGTGACGTGGAAGGTATTGGCGTTCGGGACGGAGGGCTCCAGCAGCCGGACGTTCTTCTCGCGCCTCTCCGCGGGCAGATAGAGCGTCTTGACGCCGCGCAGGTACTGCCACGCCTCCAGGTTTCCTTCGATACGCGGGGCGACGCGCTCGATGCGCTGTATCAGGTCCTCCGCCGCGGCGGCGTCGACCACCCCGGGATTGAGCGCCTGGGCCTGCTGCTTGAACACCTCGCGGAGAATCAGACCGCTCTCGCCGCCGCGCAGCGTGAGGGCCTCAGTCGGCGGCAGATAGGTCCACCCGGCTTCCTGCGCATACCGGACGAACGGCCGCTGCACCGCGCTCCCCTCCGCCCCGAGCTTCACTGCGCGTCCTCCTCGACCGGCACCCGCACCCGCCCGATGACGAGATTGAGAGTCACCGACTTGAGCAGAAGGCTTAGCGCTTCCGACCGACGCTCTTCGGCCCGTGTCTTGGCTGCAGAACGTTCGATCATACTTGCGATCCTCTGTTGATCCTCAAGTGGGGCAACTGGAATCTGAAGCTTGTAAAGCAGCTCCGCGCTGAGGTTGGGTTGATGCGCTCCATGAGCTAGCGTCCGCACCCGGGAGTACCCCTGTTCTAAGCAGCAGTACAAGAACGCAGCGGTTACACCGCGGAGCTCTACGAAGGCGGCACATGCCTGATTCAATGCCGAGTCAATGCCAAGAACAGATACCCGCCCGCGGGTGACTCCTTGGCCGTACATCGCCATGACAACCGTCCCCGCGGGAACGATTCGCGCACTCGAGTTCGCCAGTCCGGCGGAGCTGATCGTCTCGTCGGTTGAGCGTATGACCGAGTAGTTGATCTCGCCGGTCTTCAACCAAGGTATTCCGCCATTCCAATAGTCCGGCCGGTCGCGCCTTGGGGTGCCACCCGACACGATCCGACATACGGATGACAGCGGCTTGACGTCCCATGAGGCCGGAATGGCACCGATCTCTGTATTCTTAACGACCACCGACGTAGCCTGCTCTACCGACACAGCGCCGTAGCGAAACAACTGGCGGGCAATGCTCTTCTTCAGTTCCCTGGCTGCGATTAGTGCTTGCTCCGTTGCCTCCCTGGCTTGCTGAACCGCCCGAATCGCCCCGGTGATCGCGCGCTGTTCCGCCAGCGGTGGCAGATGGATCATGATGGTCTCGAAGTCTCGCGGCGACACAATTCTCCGGCGTTCCACCGTCGTCGACATTCGCTTCCGGTATTCCGCGATGAGAGCAGGGGTCTTCAAGAGCAGATCGAGGAAGGCTGGCTCGGCGCGACTCGCATCTATTCTCCATACATTGTAGATAGGGCTCACTGCGCCGCAGTCATACCTGTGCAAGACCGCGATCACGCCCTCGTCCATCGGGAAACCGTAGACCAGTTCGCCACGCCTGACAAGCTTATAGGCCGATACATCGGCGCTGGCGACCCTATTGTCAAACCGGTGACTCTGTAGTACGAGCCCTTTGTCTCGCGTCATGGATAGAACGGGGATAGAAGAGGCTCGGGACCGGCCGACTCGTTCCGCTACCGGCGTCACGATTTCGCCCAGCTTGACCTTCGGCCATCGCGACTCCGACCCGGTGGATGGTTCGGGTCCGGTTCTCACGCTGAGACCTCCAGGGCGGCCTCGGCCCAGTCCGAATTGCTCAACAGACAGATTGGCAGATACTCGAAGCTCTGCGGTGCACGCCTGTCGGCCTTGAACTGGTCGAGATCGGCGGGCTCCGCAAGTACGGTGAGCTTTCCAAGCTCAATGCCCACAGCTCGCGATGCCCCGAGGAAGTATCCGTCGTATTCGGGCCGGCTAAGGCCGGCGCAGCCGGAACACTGCTCCCATAGCAGTGCCGGGTCGGCGTCCACGACCCGCACAACTTCCGCCCAGCCCACAACTTTACCAACCGGCCGACAAGCATAAACCAGGATGTGTGAAACTGCCCGCCTGAACCGCACTCTCCGGAACTCCCATTTTTTCTCGCCGCTCAGGATTCGCCCGGCGTACTCTGGACGAATCGACAACAAGGCTACCTCTCCAGTCGCCTCACTATCCAAGCCTTTGCCTCTCCTCTCACCCGGGTGATCGTCTGCGGAGGCCCTGCCAGTACGCCGGACTCGAGCATGGTGTGGAGCGAGACCGGTTGCACCGGTACAGGGCAGTGCCGGAACAGGATTGCGAGCGTCTCCCGCCGGCACATCCGCCCGATCTCACCTGCGCTGTAAACCGTTCGGGGCATGACCAACTCTTGGATCTCACTCGCGCTCTGGGACCTGATCGCCTGCTCCGCCACACCGATGTTGGTAATGGCCCGCGTATCGTCCGAGCGGTAGAACAGCAGCACCGAACCAGGACCCACATGCCTGTTGTTGGAATGACACAGGTAAGCTTTCTTCAGAGTGTTCCCAAACGCTTGCTCGCCCGGAAAGAGCGAGCGCTGTTTCTCCCACTCAGGAAAGAGCATCCTGTGGTAGGTCGGGAGGATCGGCACGATAAAGAGATCTGGCCGCTCCATGTCTAGCACGTACGGACCGAAGCGTACGTGAAACGCCAGCGGATCCCGCGCCAGGCGATCCTCCGAAGTTGGCGCAAGTGGTTTCGAGAGCCTGATCTCCCCGCTCGGTTCGTGCCCGGCTTCCTCAAATCCGAAGTCTTCCAGCAGGTGGATTAGCTTCGCGTACTTTGGAAACACGGTTACGTACACGTCCGCGTGCCCATTTTCCCGGGCATACCCGAAAACGGCCTTCAGTAAGAGCTCGCCATACTTGCGGCCTCCGTGCCCTTCGGAAACCTTGAAGCTGCAGAGCTTTAGCGTCTTGTCTGGCGCGAATACGTCTTTACTCTCCGTCTTCACGATTGCGACGCCGGCATATCCGGAGCCCGAGTCGATCACCCATGTCTGGCGGTGTTCCAGCTTGCACTTCTCCAGCCAGGCATCGAAGTTGCCATAGTCCTCCCGGAAGCTGTCGAAGATTGGATCCTCCCTCAGCTCATAAGCCCGCATCTCCACCACCGCTGGCGGAGGCACAGTGCCTCGATCAGCAAGGGATGAGAGGTACAGGACCGCATCATCCAACGACAGGACGCGACCCGGAATGCCTAACCGGCGCGCCCACCGATGTACGCCGTCATCGTTCGAGACCAAGTAGTCGACCGCGCCGCACGATAGGGCAGCTAAGAGCTGGTAGTCGACCCAGTCGTTCGAGCTCTTGTCCGGTTCAGTCAGAATGGCGCTCAGGTGCTCTGGCATGGGTGGGCTAGATGGCAACGGAGCATACTTGCCGAGCAGAGCAAGACGGAGCGAACGCCTCTGTTCGTCCGAGTCGTGCCCAATATCCAGCCGCTGAGCCGGGTGTACAAACAACTGGAATCCGAGCTTGTTGCAGAGACCTGCGAGCTCAGTCGCGCGCGGCATGTTCACGTGGACGTCCGCGAACCCCGTGGGCTCAAGAGGTATGTAGATGTTGGTATCGAGCAGAAGTTTCATGGCGCGAACTGGCGGGTGCGTCCCGGCATCCGCGGTACGTGGCCAGAATTACCTGGCGCTTCCAACCGGGCACTGGACGTCAGATCTTCCATCCCTCGGCGCGGAACAGGTCCAGCAAGCCGATGCACGGGACCTTCATCGATTTGCAGACGTCCGGAATCTTGGGCCTCGTTGGCTTGGAGCTCTCCGCAGTGACGACGGTGAGCCCACGCACTTGGGCAAGCGCGATGACGAACGGATCGGAGGCGCCGTGCCCGGTGTTCAGATTTACCAGAGAAGGAAATGACCCGAGGATTGCCGTGGCGGCCGCCTGGATCGGCTGGTCAAGCGAGATGAACAGGTGCGGCCTCGCCTTAGCCCACTTCAACAGCTCATCCTGCTTCTTCTCCAGGTCAGCAAGCACTTCGTCCGCCGCCAGAAGCTTGCCGTCCACGAGAAGTTGATCGATCCGGTCCCACACGCTTGGAAAAACGTCAGGCGCATAGACGCGAACCCAGGCTTCTACCAGGCCGCTCGTGTCCAAGCTGTAAGCCACTAATGGGGCTCCGGTGCGGCCGAATGTTGGCGTACGATCTCCCGAATTCTGTCCAGGTGTTTCAGATTGACGCGAAGGTAGTCCGAGAACTCGCTGGCAGTAATCTTGCCCTCATCGTATGCTTCGGAGGCAAGCCGCGATAGGAGCGGGCCCGCCGTCGTGACCGCCAGATTGGCCCGAGGAGGTCCACCTGACGACTTCTTAGGTTGTTGCTGCCTGAACTGTGCGAGATAGAATGCGCGACGCCGTCTGTACTGCGCGTCGGTCATCCGACCAGCCTTCACCAGCCGGCGAGCGATTGTCTCTCGGCTCACACCGAACCGGTGAGCCGCGCTGACAATCATGGAGTCATCCGGCTGGCCCGGGGGCACGAATTCGAGAAGCTGCTCTCTAGGGACGAGTACGGCTCCGGCCACATTGTTGCAGAACTGCTCGACCGGATCGTTGATGATTCCGGCCGGAGCCACTACATCGCAAACACCGCTCGCCCCCAGTGCCAGATGTGCGAACTCGTGGAGCATGGTGAACGTCCGCGCTAGGAGATGATCTTTGATGTTGAGAACGACGGCGCCAAGGGGGCGGTCTGTCAACGAGAACCCCCGCATCTCTTCGAGCGGCACTCGCTCCGCTTGCATCACGAGCGCGCCCCTTTCCTCGAGCGCTCGTCGCCAGCGCGCGAACCACGCACGCGCATCAGATTCAGGCTCACTGCCGTTTACGCCCAAAAACCTCCCTGCCTCCAGCCCGACCTGCTCCGGGTCATCAGAGAGGCTGGCGGTAAACTGAAGCTCGGTCGGAGGCTCACCCAGATCTTCCATGAGATCGAGCGCGGCCTGCCGGCGATACCGGGCAGTGCGGATAGCGTAGCGAAGCTCGGGCGAGAGGTCGCGCCGAGCTTTGCCGGGCAGCTTTCGGAAGTCGTGGATCGGCGGCTCGGCGTCCGGTACAGACGGTAGGAAAAAGGCGGCAACAGGCCTCTTGTAGATCTGCGCGATGGAGCGGAGCTGCGCCAACGTGGGCCGGCTCATCCCGACCTCCCACGACGAAAGCCGCACCTCCTGCACGCCCAGTCGCCGCGCTGCCTCCGCGCGGGAGTACCCGCCGGTCTCTCTTGCCCACACCAGCACGTCCGGGTTGACAAACGCCTCGGTTCGAGTGCTCATAGTAAATTCATTGTACGCAATCCGTTAGGGGCACCCAAGACCGGGCAGCTCCGACGGGCTCGTCACGCCAATCCCAGGCTCTCGAGAACTTCCTTCAGCCGCCGGTCCGCTTCGGCGCGCTCCTCTTCCGCCTCCCGTAGGAGTACGACGGCCTCCTCCAGCGGCAGCACGTCCTCCGCCTGTCCGGTGGAGACGTAGCGGCTCGGTGACAGGTTGTAATCGTGGCCGGCCACCTGCTCCCGTGTGAGCACGGCGCTCAGGCCCTGCTCCGCAGTCCGGCCCTGGAACGCCGCCGTGATGCGGTCGACATGCTCTTCCGTAAGCTCATTCTTTGGCCGCCCCTTGCGGAAGAGCTCCGACGCGTTGATCACCACCACCTCGTCCGGCTGGGGGTTGCCGCGCCGGAGGACCAGGATAATCCCGGGCGCGGTCGTGTTGTAGAAGAGGTTTTCCGGAAGGAGGATGACGCCCTCTACCAGTCCGGCTTCCACCACCTTCTTCCGGATGTCGCGCTCCCGATTGGAGCCGGTATTGCCGCTGCCGCGGGACACGGCGCCGCTGTCCAGCACCACCGCCATGCGGCCCGTATCCCGCAGCGAGGCCAGCATATGCTGGATCCAGCCCCAGTCCGCGCTGGAGTTGGGAGGGTAGCCGTAGACGAAACGGCCGTATGCGTCGTTCTTATAGGTCGTCTCCGAGAAGACATCCTGGTTCCACATGGGATTTGCGGTAACGCGGTCAAACGCGCGCAGCCCGCCCTCCGCGGTGAGGAAGCGCGGATGGTTCATGGTGTCCCCGCGCGCGATCTCCGCGGACTCCATGCCGTGGATGAAGACGTTCATCTTGGCCATGGCGAACGTGGCGGGGAGTATCTCCTGACCATACAACCGCAGAGGTGGAACGTTTGGCGGCAGCTCCCGGTGGCCGTTGACGGTAACGCCATGGTTCTCGAGGAGCCGGAGGTGAGACTTAATGAGCAGGCCGCCGGAACCGCAGCAGGGGTCGTACACCTCCATTCCGGGCTGTGGATCCAGGAGCCGGGCCAGGAGCATAGCCACTTCCCGGGGCGTGTAGAACTCCCCGGCGCTCTGGCCGCCGCCCTCTGCGAACTTGCGCAGCAGGTACTCGTAGGAGTCGCCTACAATGTCCGCCTGCACGTCGTGCAGGCCCAGACGGTGGCGAGTCAGCGTCTGCATCACCTGGGAGAGCTGGTCATCGGAGACGATGCGCTCCCCCGCATGCGTTACGTTGAAGTCCAGAGTCTCCAGCACGTCGGATAGCCTTGGGTTCTGCTTCGCTAAGGCGCGCATAGCGTCGGTCAGGCGCTGCCCCAGCCCCACAGTGGTCTTCAGCAGCTCGCCCCACCGCGATACTATGGGCAGATAGAAGCGTACGAGACTATGGTCCTGCTCCGCAAGCTGCCGCGCTACCTCTTCCGAGCCGAGCTCCTGGCCCAGCCTGGCAATCTCATCGTCGAATACGTCCGACACCCGTTTGAGGAAGATGAGCGGGAGGATGTAGTCCTTGTACTTGGGGGCGTCTACTGGACCGCGGATCTTGCAGGCTGCCTCCCAAAGCCAGGTGGCGATGGTAGCGCGATCCAGCGTCTTGGAGCCGGGCAGGTACGGGGTCGTTTCGTCTCTAACGAGCTTGGCCATGGGTCGTTCGCGTGCGGGAAAGGCAGCCAACCAGAAAGTTCGGGTATGGCCTAATTCGTCCCTGCGTCGCAGTGATTCCTCCCGCTCCTAACGGATGGCGCGGTCCCAGACGCCACCGCGCCTGGTATGCATTGAATCTCGCCTACACCGTCAACCGCTCCCCCCGTTCCGGAGCTCCAGCGCCCGCGCCAGGTACGCGTCCTTGTCGAACTCCGGATGCCGCCCAAACGCCGCCTCCCCTTCCAGCGGCGACCATGGCCGCACTGGCGGCGGCCGAGCGAGCCCGGGCCGGCTGGGGTGACGGCCCGCCGCGCGTCCTGCGCCAGGTCTCCGCCTGAGGCCTTACGGACTACGAGGTGACCAGCTACACCAACCGGCGAGACAACCGCCCTGCCGTGGCCGCCCCGTCCACGTTGCGCTTCCGCAGCCGAAGTGAGCCGTCTAAATGCAAGCCATGTCGTTATGATACCCGCCAGCTTCAGTCACACAACGTCAAGCCGCATACGAAATGCTGATGCTCCGCCTTCAGTTGGTCCTACCAGCCCCAATTCTGTGACGCGTCACCAAATTCGCACTATTGGTCCTAAACCCGCCCCTCGCGCACCTCGGCCGGCTTCGGCCAGGTTCTCTTCCAAAACCGCCAGGGGCTGTAGGGGCCCGGCGCCGTCCCGGCCTATCTGGCGGCCCAAATTTGAGCAGCGCTGCTCAAATTCGGACTGTCGGTACTATTCTTGTGCCGCGGCCCAAAA
>CAYNFH010000019.1:0-9317 GCA_964396385.1 uncultured Chthonomonadaceae bacterium
CGCGCGTTCGGCTGCGCCGCAGTCCCGCCAAGCTCCATCAACCGCCGGCCAAACGCAGCCGGTGCCGCAGCCCCAAGGCGGCAATTTGACACGCGCGTGTCAAATTGCCGAACCAGAAGAGCGGCCCGAGCCATCCATCTCAGACCTGGTGGCGCAGCTCACCGCCCGCTGCTCGGAAGAGGAGCTGCTCCAGATCGCGCTCAAGCTCCTCTCCCCAGAGCAGCTCAAGGCGCACCTGCGCTCTCTCCCGCAGGAGACCAAACACGAGCTCGTGGAGGAGGTGCTAGAGGAGGAAACGGAGGAAGAGAGGAACGACTTCGCCTGCCGCCTCCTCAGCAAGGACACCGCCATGCTCGTCCGCTATGACCAGAAGCGGTGGGATCTTACAAAGTGGCTGGCAGAGAGGATGAGGTGCCGGCCCGAGAACGTTCTGGGGGTGCTCATCGACCACGGCTGGATACTACTGAGGCAGCACGCCCACATAGAGCCATACTCCCTCACAGGCCTCCTCTGGACCCGTGGCAGGCCGGGGTGGGCAGACTGATATGGCGCCGCCGCGCCAAATTTGAGACAACGATCTCACGCTACGGAGGAGAGAACACACCGGCCGGATCCGATCCTGGCGGCTTGGCGGTGCGAAACGCCCGGAGCTGATCACGCTCCTGCCTTCGTAACGGCGGTCCTTGGAGCAAGCCGCCACGGCTGAGCGGCCGCAGGCCGGGGCGGGGGAGCGCTGGGGCGGTCCGGAGGCTGCTCGGGAGGCGGCGCCGGTGTCGCGCCGACGGCAGGCCAGGTAACCGGTCGCAGCAGCATCACCGGGTCCTCCACCAGCCGTCGCCGCTCGATGAGCACCGGGAGCACGCGGGCGGCCTCTATCTGCAGAGCCGGGGCGGGAGACCGTTCCGCAACGCGCCGCACCGGATACACCGCGCGGCCGTCTCCCACGCTCTCCAGCGCGCGCAGCGCCTTGATCACCACGTCCACCTCGCGGTGACTCAGCAGCTTGCAGAGGCTTGGGACCACCTCCGATCGCACCTCGCCGTAGCTGTTTTCGCCGGTCGCAGCCAGCACCTGTTTGAGTGCGGAAATGGCGGCGGCCCGCACGCGCGGATTCACGGCGGACGCGGCCTCCGCGAGAGCCACGATGTTGTTCGGATGACCGGAGGCTCCGAGGGCGTCGATGGCGCAGAGGCGCATCCACATGTCGGCCCGGATGGCGCCGGGGACGGCCAGCGCGCCCCGAGCAATGCTCAGGACGAGGGCCGTCACGGCAAATGTCACCAGCGGCAGGGCGCAGATGCCGGTCCAGATGAGGGGAGTGGCCGCATCGGAGTGGAGAAGCCGCGCGAGGGTCGGTATGCGGGTAGCGCCGAGCAGCACCGCGAGCGTTACGCCGGCCGCGAACGCGGCGCTGGACGGCGCCACGGCCCGTACGCAGCGCCAGCCGGAGGCGAGGGGCGGCTCCGGCAGCCGGATCTCCAGCAGGTTTGCGAGCGCGGCCATGGCGGACGGGATGTGCTCCGGAAGCACACGCGCCCGCGTCAGCAGCCACGCCGCTATGGCGCGCTCGGACCGGGTCCGGCCGGAGCGGTCGTGCAGGACTTCCGCCAGGGCGGGCGCGTTCACCAGGGGACGCACCACGTGGCGCTGCTGGTCGAACTGGCTGATGATGGAGTGCGCCGGCAGCCAGAGCAGGTTATCTTCGGCGGGGAGACGGCGTGAGAGCGCGCGGATGGCCTCTATCTCTTCGCCTGCAAATTCCGGCGCCGCGCGCCTGGCCGTCAGCGCGGCGTGATATGCCGGAACCGGCGCCGTGCGGCGCCTTCCAACCGCCCATCTCCACATCTCACTGTCCCGATCGCGGACTCGTCTCAAACCTGGCCCGCGCGGATGCGGGGCCGATCAGGTTTTGCGGCATATTACGTGCCACGCGGTTGATCGTAACAGCCGCGTTGCGCGTATGGTCTATAAAGAGTGTGCGCCCGCCGTACGCGGAATGACGGTGGACTGCAGACGGAGGACCGCCAGATTCCGTCATCCGTCTGCCGTCACCCGTCACATACCATGGAAACTAAAGGATGTATTTTCCGGAACGCCCGGAGGAGGGGAGGCCAAAACCACATGAATCGATTCCGTCGCCCGCCGCTGGCGCTGATCGCGGCGTTCCTCCTGGGAGGCATCGTCGTGCCGAACGTCCGGCTGCGCTGGGAGCCCGCACACGCCGCTCCCGCCGCGGTGAACCCCGTGCTCCAGGCGCCGGAGGAGGTCTACGCCCGCGCCGCCGCCCTGGCCGGACCCTCCGTGGTCAACATCGATACGGAGGGGCGGGTGCGGGTCCGCAGCCTGTTCGACGAAGACTTCCTCCTGGGCGGACCGCGCTACCAGCGCGTTACAACCTCCGGCTCCGGCATCATCCTCAACCCCTACGGCGATATTGTGACCAATGAACACGTGGTTGGCAATGCTGACTCGATCAAAGTGACGCTGGAGGACGGCCACCAGTATACCGGCCGCGTCGTGGGCACGGACCACAGCACGGACGTCGCGGTTATCCACATCGCCGCCAACAACCTCCCCGCGGCGCGGCTGGGCTCGTCCCAGCAGCTTGTGCCCGGTCAGCTTGCCGTCGCCATCGGCAATCCCTACGGGCTGCGCTTTACGGTGACGCACGGCATTGTGAGCGCCACAGGGCGACCGGTCAAGGTCCAGGACCGCATCTATGAGAACCTGATTCAGACCGACTGTGCCATCAACCCCGGCAACTCCGGAGGGGCGCTGCTGGACCGTGAGGGCCGCGTCATCGGCATCAACACGCTGGTAATGGATGCCGCGAATGGCGTGGGATTCGCCATCCCCATCGACACCGCCGAGCGCATTGTCCGGGAGCTGAAGAAGTACGGCAAAGTGAAGCGCGCCTGGACGGGCATCTATGCCGGACCGGTCACCCAGAGCATCCGCCGCTACCTGGGAATTCAGGAGGATGGGGGCGCCTTCGTGGAGGGGGTCGTGCCCGGCAGCCCGGCCGATGAGGCGGGAGTGCAGCGAGGGGACATCGTGATGGAGCTCGGTGGCAAGCACGTGACGGACGACGACTCGCTCCGGCGCATCACGGAAGGCCTCCACATCGGCGAGAAGACCACCATCAAGGTCTTCCGGGGCAATCAGCGCGCCGCCGGAGAGATCACGCTGCGGGAAGCGCCATGAAGAGGTGAGAGGTGAGAGGTGAGAGATGAGGGCCGGAATCCTGAACACCTGAAGCCCTGAACACCTGAACACCTGAACACCGAGCTTTCCCCCGACGGGTACACTTTAGGTAGCAGCAACGAGGCTGCCCGATAAGCTGGCGGAGGGTACGCCTGTCCGACCTGGGCGGAAGAAAGAGGGAGACCATGATCGTTCCAACCCGTGTCCTCTTTGGGCATGCCTATGGAAACTACGCGTTAGGCGCATACAACATCAATAACCTCGAGCAGGCCATGGGCCTGTTTAGGGGCAACATGGACTCGCAGGCGCCGTTCATCATCCAGATCAGCAAGGGCGCCCGGGGATATACCGACAAGCGGATGCTGGAAGCCATTATTCGAGCCGCGGACCAGCTCTGGCCGGACGCGCTGTTCGCCGTCCATCTGGATCACGGTGACGAAGAGACCGCCCACGAGTGCATCGAGAGCGGCTTCTACTCGTCCGTGATGATAGACGCGTCGCACGAGCCCTTTGCCGAGAACGTCGCTATCACCAGGCGGGTGGTGGACCACGCCCACACGCGCAACATCAGCGTGGAGGCGGAGCTCGGCATGCTCGGGGGCGTCGAGGAGCACGTGAAGGTGGACGAGAAGGACGCCCGGCTCACCGATCCCGATGAGGCCGTCGAGTTCGTCCGCCAGAGCGGGTGCGATTCGCTCGCCTGCGCCATCGGCACCAGCCACGGCGCCTACAAGTTCAGCGGATCGCAGGGGCTTCATTTCGACCGCATCCGCGCCATCCAGGAGCGGCTGCCAGGCTTCCCGCTGGTGATGCACGGCTCGTCATCCGTTCCAGAGGACGAGGTGGAGCGCATCAACGCGGCCGGCGGATGTCTCAAGAACGCCAAGGGCGTGGACCCCCACCAGTACATTCCGGCGGCCAAGCTGGGGGTCTGCAAGGTGAACATCGACACCGATGGCAGGCTCGTCTGGACTCGCGTGCACCGCGAGCACTTCCGCGACAACTGCGCGGACTTCGACCTGCGGCCGCCCGGCAAGAAGTTCATGGCGGAGTATGCCAAGTTCATCGCGAGCCGCAATGAGCTCCTGGGCTCCGCGGGCCAGCTCCAGGGCGCTCGCGACCACGCTCTCGCAGCCCGCAGGTAGAGGGGTACGCTAGACCGCCGAAGGCGCCGGGCGGCGGCCCGCCAGGAGACCCCAATGGTCTCGCGGGTGGTTGCGGGCCAGGTTCTGGAAGATCTGCTCGGACTCCGTGCAGCGGCCGGCGGCGCGAAGAGCCTCCGCGCGCCAGTAGAGCGCTTCCAGGCTGCCCGGCAGCCGCTCCAGCGCCGCAGCCGTCTCCTGCTCCGCGCCCAGCAGGTCCCCGGCCAGAAGGCAGGCGCGGGCGCGTATGACGGCCGCGCCTGCCTCGGAGGCGAGCGAGCGGTCCCACTGCAGGGCCCGGTTCGCCTCCTGCCGCGCCTGCTCTATCTGTCCCGTCTCCAGCAAGGCCACGGCGCGAGCCCTCCGCGCCAGGCCGCCTATGGCCCGGCCGGTGGGCGAAACGGCCGCGCGGATGGCCCCCTGAACCAGCGTGGCCTGCGCCATCGCCTCGTCCGGCCAGGAGCGCAGCAGCGCAGCCTGCGCCAGCACCGTCCTCACCAGGACCAGCCGCAGCGGTCCAAGCCGGTCCTGCTGCGGTCCGCGCAGCATCCGCTCGCACTCTTGCATGGCTTCCTCGAACCGGTCCGTCTCCGCCAGCGACATCGCGCGGGCAGCCGTGGTGTGCAGCTCCGGGACGCGTACCAGCATCTCCGGAAGCCTGCCGCTTCCGTCCAGCGCCTCCAGCGCGGAGTCGCCCCTTCCAAGCGTCAGATAGGCCTGCGCGAGGGAGAGCCGCAGCTCCTCCGCCGCGAAGGCGGGCGGCTGCATTTGCAGCGCCTTCTCCCGGAGGCGAATGGCCTCCGCCACACGCCCGACGCGATCTGCGACATTGGCCGCCAATGACAGGGCCAGCCACCTCCGGCGGGCGTAGTAGACCGCTGCCCAAACCGCCAGTACAGCCACGGTGAACAGGTTATTGGTACCGTACGCCACTACGAGAGCCGCGCCCGCACCCCACGCCAGCGCCCGCCAGGTGAGGACCTCCAGGGGCGGCCGAGCGTAGCTGCGCTGCAAGTGAGCTGACTGGTAGGCCGCGTAGACCACTGCCGCAAGCATGGCGGCGTAGAAGGCCCAATAAGCAGCCCATCGGCCTTCATGGAGCGGAGGCCACTGGCTTACACCCACCAGGAGGAGCATCGCGAGCGCCATCTCCACGGCCAGCAGAGGTCCGCGCACTCCCACCCTTTGCGCTGCGGCGCTCCCAAGTAGAAAGGCAGCTATCAGCCACCCGACAAAAGCAGCCCCGACCATCACGGCCAGCATCACGGCCCGAAAGATCGTGCGGATTGCCTCGCGTCGCGTGCGCTGCTGCGGTGAGAGGTCGGACTCGCGGTACGTCAGAGCGGGCCGGGATGCGCTTTCGCTCTGAGGATTTGGCTGGTACTGCGGGAGGGACGCGGTTCGGTGTGAGGAGCGGCGGGACGAGGGCATGGAGGCGCCGGTGCTCTGTGCTCCGTAGGTCAGCCCCAGGCACAACACCAGGAACACGACAACCATCCGCGCTCTGGCGGCTGGGGTGGCCAGGAGGTAGCGCTGATAGCCGCCTCGCCCTAACCTGATTACGAACAGAAAGATCAACAGAAACCAGAGCACCGGCAGGCCGGCCTTCACCGCGATGAGGAGGAGCACCACCAGCACGAAATCCCAGTTGCCGGGCGAAAACGCGGCCGTGATGTGGGCGCCATCGAGCTGCCAAACCGGCAGCAGGTTGGCCAGATTGATCAGGAATCCCAGGCCCGCGATGGCGTACCAGTACTTGCTGCCCGTTATGCTTCCTAGCAGCAGGCATCCCAATGCTGCGAGCATGCCCGCAACCGGACCACCCGCGCCGCACTCCGCCTCTACCACAGGGTTCTCGGGGAACTGCTTGACGGCGATGAGCGCCCCAAAGAACGGGATGAACATGGGCGCGCTGAACTTCAGTCCATGCTTCCAGTTCATCACCACGTGTCCCATCTCGTGAAGGAAAATGGAGATGGTGAAGCCCAGGGCAAGCTGCCAGCCCATGTAGGCGGAGAGGGTGGCTACGAACACGCCCATGCTGCTGAAGGTGGTGAGGAGCGGACCGAGTTTCAGGAGCGCAAGCAGCCCTTTCCCCTTGAAAAGGAGGATCAACAACGCCGCCAATCCGCCGGTACGGGCAGGCTGCCCGGAACGGCCCGGCGCGGCGCCAAGTCCTGAATCCACGCCCGGTGCCGCGTCCGCGCTCCCGCTGCCGTCGATCTCGAAGTCGGGCAAGGGAGGGAAGTGATGGCCGCAGTAGGCGCACCGGACTCCTCCCGGCAAGTTCGCCCGGCCGCAGGCAGAGCAGGTCATCTCACCGACGCCTGGACCCGCTTCGCCACGCTTGCGCCGATGAAGCGGCCCATCGCCACAAAGAAGAAGATGCTGATGACAAAGGCGGCCGACTGCAGCAGCAGCGCGCGCAGAATGCAGTAGATTACGCCCAGCCCGATTCCCACGCCGCCGCCGGTGGAGTCATCCATGTTGCCCGCACCTATGATGAGGCCGGTGAGGCCGCCGAAGAAGGCGCTGATCACCACCCAGAAGATGACCTCGATCACCACGCCTAGGCCGCCGAATCGGTCGTTTCCCGCAAACAGTACGGCGAACAGGATCCGCCACATCGCCCAGATCTGGCCGTAGAGCACTCCCCAGCCGATGCCGCGCAGAATGCGGGTGCCGGTGGACGGCGGGTAGTAGGTGGGAGCGACCGGAGCGCGCGGCGTGTAGCGCATACCCTGAGGTTGGCCCATGCCTCCGGCGCCCGGGTAGGGCGGTGGCGCGGCCGTTTGCGGCGCGCCCCAGGGAGAGGGCGGTGGCTGTGCAGCCGGAGGGGCGCCCCACAAGGGAGCGGGCTGAGCCCACGGCGGGGGCGGCTCGACGGGTGCCGAAGACTGACTGCCATACCCGCCTAATGGCATGGGAGGCTGGGTCCCATAACCCCCGGTGGGCGAGGCAGCGCCATATCCCCCCAGCGGCGCACTCCCTAGCGGGACTCCTCCCAGCGGGGAGCCACCAATCGGCGGCTGCTGAGGAGCGGCGGGCTGGGCCGCGCCGATCCGCGCCAGAAGTTGCTTCGCGTTCTGGTGCTCCGGGTTGATCTGCAGCGCGCGATAAGCCTCCGCCTGCGACTCCTGAGTCCGCTGCGCCTGGAACAGGGCGTTCGCCAGGTTGTAGTGCATGATCGCATCATCCGGCTTGATCGCCACCGCCTGCTGGAGCGACCGGATGGAAGCGTCCAGATTGCCCAGCCGTGCATAGCAGATACCGAGCAGCGAATGCACCCGCGCGTTGTACGGCTCGGCGGTGGCGGCCTGCTGAAGCACTGCCAGGGCGCCCTGCACGTCTCCGGCCTGAAGAAGCCGCGCGCCCTGATCGGCGCCCGGGGACAACTGATCAGCCATGATCGACCTCCGCAACGGAATATGCCCACAGCTTCCAGGCTGGTACGGGGATTGTGTGGCCGGCTGAGGGGCTTGCCGGCTCTTAAGTCCGCGTACGCGGACCTCCCGGGCTATGTCTGGTGTCCGCGAAGGCGGACACCAGGCCAAAGGCGGGTGAGCCGCGCCTTGGCCGCGAAAGCGGACAGCGTCCCGCTCCCTCGAACCAGTGGCGGGAGCGGGAACCCTGGGCCGGGCCCTGGGCAGCGCCGGACCTTGGTCCGTGCGCGCATACCGTTGAGCGCGATGAATCCCGGAATACTATGATACGTGATGTTTGCGGGCCGCGGGACGGTGAAGCGCCGCCGCGCTCCCGCCGCCGTTCTTGCCGTCTGTGCGATGGCGAGCGCCCGCCCTGGGCTCCAGGGCGAGCTGAAGCACCCGGCCCACGTCCTCTACAAACTCGAATCGCATCTCTTTGCGGACCTCCTCTGGAATGTCCTCCAGGAAGTCCTTGCGGTTCCGCTCCGGCAGGATCACGGTGGTGATGCCCGCGCGCCGGGCGGCAAGCACCTTCTCCTTCACCCCGCCGATGGGCAGAACTTTGCCGCTCAGCGTTACCTCGCCCGTCATGGCGAGACGCGGCTTGACCGGCCTCCCGCTGAAGAGCGATGCCAGCGCCGTGGTCATGGTGATGCCGGCGGACGGCCCGTCCTTGGGGACGGCGCCCGCTGGCACGTGTATATGGATATCGTGCTTCTCGTAGAAGTCTTCCTGCGCGCCGATCTCCTCCGCGTGCGCCCGCACATAGGAGAGGGCCGCCTGCGCGGATTCCCGCATCACCTCGCCAAGCTGGCCGGTGATCACCAGGTTAGACGGCCGGTTGCCGGGTGTCGGCATCGCCGTCGCCTCAATGAAGACGATGTCTCCTCCCACGGGTGTCCACACCAGACCGGTGACGACGCCGGGGTTCTGGGTCCGCTCGTCCACCTCTTCGCGCTCGAAGCGGGGCGCACCCAGGTACTCTCGGACGACCCTTGGTGTAACTTTCAGCTTCTCGATCTGACCCTCGGCGAAAGCTCGCGTCGCCTTGCGGCAAACGTTTGCGATCTCGCGCTCCAGGTTACGCACGCCGGCCTCCCGCGTGTAGCCCTGGATAATGGCCGCGATGGCCGCCGAGTCGAAAGAGAGCCGCTTCTCGATGCCGTGCTCCCGGAGCTGCTTGGGCACCAGATGCTGCCGCGCGATGGCGATCTTCTCCTCCTCAGTGTAGCCGGCTATCTCGATGATCTCCATCCGGTCCCGCAGCGGGGGCAGGATAGTGTCCAGCATGTTGGCCGTGGTAATGAACAGGACCTTGGAAAGGTCGAACGGGACCTCCAGATAGTGGTCGCGGAAGGAGTTGTTCTGCTCCGGGTCCAGCACCTCCAGCAGGGCGGAGGACGGGTCGCCGCGGAAATCCGCGGTGACCTTGTCGATCTCGTCCAGCATGAACAGCGGGTTGTTGGAACCCGCGCGCCGCATTCCCTGGATTATCTGGCCCGGCAGAGCGCCTGCAATGGCGCCAGTCGGTGGCGCCTGACCATCC
>CAYNFH010000019.1:9327-48202 GCA_964396385.1 uncultured Chthonomonadaceae bacterium
GCCCGGCAGCGCGCCGATGTAGGTGCGGCGGTGGCCCCGGATCTCGGCCTCGTCCCGCACGCCTCCCAGGGAGATGCGCACGAACTTGCGGCCGAGGGCATGCGCAATGGAGCGGCCGAGCGACGTCTTGCCGACGCCGGGGGGCCCCACAAAGCAGAGGATGGGCTGCCGCATCGTTCCGTCCTGCTTGAACTTGCGCACCGAGAGGAACTCTAAGATGCGGTCCTTCACCTTCTCCAGGCCGGAATGGTCGGCGTCCAGGATGCGCTTAACCTCCGGAATGTCCAGGTTATCATCCGTGCTGACGGACCACGGCAGCGAGACAATCCAGTCGATGTAGGTCCGCGCTACGGTGTACTCCGGCGCAGCGGGGGACATGCGCTGGAGCCGGTCGAGCTCGCGGTTCGCTTCTTTGAGCGCCTCTTCCGGCAGGTTGGCGGCCTCGATCTTCTGCCGCAGCTCTTCCACTTCCTGAGTGCGGTCGTCGCCCTCGCCTAGCTCCCGCTGGATGGCCTTCATCTGCTCGCGGAGGTAGTATTCGCGCTGGGACTTGCCCAGCTCCGCGTTCACCTCGCCCTGCACCTTGCTGCTGAGCTCCAGCACCTGGACCTCGCGGGCCAGCAGCGCTACGAGCCGCTGCATCCGGTCCTTTATCGGAATGGTCTCGAGGATCTGCTGCCGCTCCTCCGTGGTGAGGCGGGGCATTTGGGCGGCGATGAGGTCCGTGAGGATGCGCGGGTCGTTAATGTTGGAGGCGAACCCTTGCATCTCATCCGGCAGGTCCTGCGACAGAGACACGGCCTTCTGGAACAGGGTGCCGATACTGCGCTTGAGCGCCTCGATCTCCAGCTCCTCTTCAGGCTGGATCGTGGGCTCCGGGATGGGGCGGATCTTCACACGGAGGTAGGGTGTTGTCTGGACGGCCTCCAGGACCTCGAACCGGCCGATGCCCTGCACGATGAGTCGGATGCCTTCCGGAAGCTGGCCCATCATCCGGATGGCGACCGCCGTGCCGATCTTGTACACGTCATCCAGAGTGGGGTTCTCGATGGTGGGATCCTTCAGCGTCACTACGCCGATGATGCGGTTCCCGCCCACCACGGACTCGTTGACCAGCCGCACGGAGTTCTCTCGCCCCACTCCCAGGGGGGCGACTAGCACCGGGAAGATCACCACCTCCCGCAGCGGGAGCAGGTTCAGCTCATCCGGTATGGTCAGCTTGCCATCCGGTGTGCCGTCTATCTGGTCAACGATTTCCTTGAATTCCTGAGTTTCCATGGCCCCTTGACGGGAGACGGGTGACGGGTGACGGAATCCAGAATCCGTCGGTCAGCCGTCATCGGTCCTCCGTCATCCTGTAATCGGTATCGTCCTTCCGCCGGTTCCTTGCTCGGCGCGCTTCGGGAGCGTAACCAGCAGGAAGCCGTCCTTATAGGTGGCCGTGATGGCGTCCCGCTCGATGCGCGCGTCGCCGGGAAGCACAATCTCCCGCTCAAACGGCCCAAAATATATCTCGAGCTGGTAGCAGCGGATCCGGTCCACTCGCTCTCTATCGGCCTCCGACCGGTCTCCGGAGATGGTCAGCACCCTGTCGTCCGCGGACAGGGACAGGTTGAGTTGGTCCGGATTGACCCCGGCGACCTCTACCTTGACGATCACACTCGAAGGCGTCTCATGCATATCTACGCGCGGCTGCCAGAATCGGTTGGGCGCCGGCACGTCGGAGAGAAAGCCGCGCAGCGTCTCGTCCGCGAGGCGCTGCATCTCGTTTTCCATCTGGCGCAGCAGGTCGATGTCCCTAAAGTCCCGGTAGCTCATAGTAGTGTTCTGCCCATCTCAGGCCGCGTGGGAAGGCCAGGTCCTATAGCTGTCGCGAATATGTACCCTATTCCCCCCGAACATTCTACGGCGTTTGAGCAACTCCTGTTCCAGAACGACCGCGGACGGAGGACGGATCCGGAATCCGTCGGTCACCCGTCTTCCGTCGTCCGTCAGAATCGTAACCCCGTGCCGAGGGGTCGCGTCTAAAGGGTATGCCGATGGGTGAGGCGGCATCACAACCGGAAACACGGGAATGCGGGAACAGACCCTTTCGCTGGCCTGGGGAGCTTCCATGAACGGGGAGCAGGCGGCTGCCGGCGATGTGGATGGCGCCCTGATCGCACGCTATCTGGCTGGCGACCGGAGCGCTTTCGACACGCTCTTCCTCAAGTACCAGGATTACGTTTACAACATCGTTTATGGAATAGTAGGCCGGGCCGAAGACGCGCGGGACGTGACGCAAGAGGTCTTCGTGCAGGTCTCCCGCTCGCTGTCCTCCTTCCGGCGCGGCGCCCGTTTTGCCACCTGGCTCTACCGCATCGCGGTAAACCGGGCGGTAGATGCCGCGCGGTCCGCCCGCAGCCGAAGGTGGCTGCCGCTGATGGAAACGCTCCGCGCCACTCCGGACCCGCGCGACAATCCGGCGCAGGTTGCTGAGCGGGACGCCGGCCGGGACGCTGTGCAGCGCGTTCTGTTGCAGCTTCCCATCCAGCACCGGGAAGTGCTCGTTCTGAAATACTATCAAGACCTGCCGGTGGAGGAGATTGCCGAGATCCTGGGCTGCTCCGAGTCGGCAGCCAAGGTGCGGCTGCACCGCGCCCGCCATCATTTTAAGGAGGCGTACGTTGCAACCTATGGACAGGAGAGCGGCGCTTAGCCGCTGTCCTGACGCGCGCCTGCTGCTCCCCGCTTACATTGAGGGGGAGCTCTCAGGCGCGGAACATGACCGCGTGGTAAGCCACCTGGCGATCTGCGCGTCCTGCCGGCGCGAAGCCGAAACGTACCGGCACGCCCTGAAACAGTTGCACTCCGTTCCGCGGCGAGAGCCGCCGCGGGATCTTTACGCCGGTTTCACCGCTCGCTGGGCCGAGCACGAAGCCGTCCGCCAGCGCAGGAGCCTGCAGCTTCGCTTTGCTTCAATGGCAGCGGCTGTCCTGCTGGTAGTGGGGGTGGCCGCCGCGCCGCTGCTCCACCGGCCGCCGGCCGCGCCTGCCAGGGTGGCGAGCGTCCCGACGCCTGGTCCCCTGGCCGTCGCCCTTCGGCCAACAACGCAGCCGGCGCCGAAGCCCCGGATGCTGCCTGCTGCACCTTACGTCGTGGAGCCGCAGCAGTCCATGCAGGTTGCAGGCACTGCGCCTACCCGCGAGGAATCCTGGACGCCTCGGGAGCCCAGACGCGAGGCGGTGCGGCGTGCGCCGCTTCACGTAGACGTGGCAAGTCGAGGTCCTGTACGGCCGCAGGCCGATGCACGGTCCTTCTGGGAAGTCCAGCCACAGCAGGGGCTGAGCGCCAGGCAGCAGCTCGCGCACCTGGCGGCGTTCGGCGGTCCGGGTGCCACGCCGGTCCAGGAGCCGGCCGGGGAGCCGGTTCCCATCCACAAGAACGTTCTCATCCCGGATGAAAATGAACGGGTCCAGGTTGGGGATACGGTAACCGTTGTTCACACGGCCCATAGAGAGGATGATTCCGGTCATAGGACCGCCATCGACGTCAACATCGCGACGGCTGCCGCGCCGCAGGGCGCGGCAGAGCCGCACTAAGAACGGCCGCGAATACACGCATATGAACGCCTATTCAGACCCGGACGGTCTTGGTTCCGTCAGGACCGGGAGTTCTCCATTTCCGTGCATTCGCCTTCATTCGCGGCTAATGAACAGGAGGGTTGCCCATGAGTGGTAACAGGGCACGCTGCCTTATTCTCGTACTCATTCTGTGCTGTCTAGCTCCCGGGATCGCCCGGGCAAACCAGGTCCGCCGCGACGCGGTGGCCATCACTGAGTCCGGTACCGGTGCGGACCGCCGGTTCACGGTCATCGCGGACAACGCGGAGATCACCGACCTGCTGAAGCAGCTCTTTGCCAAAACGGGCGATGAGTTCTCCGTGGAGCAGGGGGTCGCCGGTCCCATTACTCTGTTGGTGCGGGACGCGACCCTGGACCAGGTCTTCAACCGGATCACGGAGGTGGCTCGCCCGCCGCTCAAGATTCGGCACGAAGGCAACTACTACCGGGTCGCCGTCGACACTTCGGCGCCAGCCGGAAATCCCCCCGGCGTAGTGCCGGGCGGGGTGCGGCCCGGGATTCGTCGCGTGTTCCCGGACGTTCCCGCCGGATACGAGATTCTGAACCCGGGAAACCGGCTGGTAACCATCGACGTACCAAAGGACCATCCCATCCCGCTCTCCACGGCCCTGGCCCGCATCTCCGCACAAACGGGGTACTTGGTGAGACTGGACCCGCACGTGCGGCCCGACACTACCTTCACCGGAACCATCGTGAAGGCGTCGCTCTCCATGGTGCTCCAGGCGATTGCGGACACAACGCGCCTGAGGATCGTGGACTACGGCACCTACGCGCTGCTGGTGCCCACGCCGGAGTTCCAGATCCGGTTCAACACGGACAGCTTCCCGTTCCCGGCCATCACCTGTCCCAACTGCCACGCCAGCGTGTCCAGCGCATGGAACTACTGTCCCAACTGCGGCACTCCGCTTTCCCGCGCGACGCCGCATCGGCCGCAGAAGTAACGGGAGTATGGGAGTAATGGAGTAGTGGAGCGGTGTTCCGGATTCCGGACCCATTACTCCATCACTCCATCACTCCATCGATCCTCTCCGTTGACGCTCTCTCCGGCGGTCGGCTATACTTACCCAGCCTTAGGAATGGGTAGGAAGCCATGCGGGAGATCCTGGCCGTCCTCGAGCAGGACGCGCGGACGCCGCCGGAGCGCATCGCCGAGATGACCGGGCTCGACGTCGAAGACGTCCGCCGCCAGATCGACGAGTGGGAGCGCACGGGGGTGATACGGCGGTACAAGACCGTCGTGGACAGAGAGCGGCTCGGGGAGGAGAAGGTCTTCGCCTTCATCGACGTTGGAGTTACCCCGCAGCGCGGCAGCGGGTTCGACGACGTGGCCGCGCGCATCTACCGCTACCCGGAAGTCCGCTCCGTTTTCCTCGTCTCCGGCGGCCACGATCTGCGCGTTGTGGTCGAAGGCGCCAACATGAAGGAGGTCGCCAACTTTGTCGCGGAGAAGCTGGCGACTATCGACCACGTCCGCTCCACCAGTACCCACTTTTTGCTCAAGCGGTACAAGGAGGATGGCGACGTCTTCGCGGAGAGCGAAGCGGACCACCGGCTGATGGTGTCGCCTTGAAGCCGCTCAACCGCGTGGTCACCTCCACGCCTCCTTCCGGCATCCGGCGCTTCTTTGACGTCGCCAGCCAGATGGAAGGGGTGATCTCCCTCGGAGTGGGCGAGCCGGACTTCGTAACCCCATGGCGCATCCGCGAGGCGGCCATCTATGCCACGGAGAAGGGCTTTACCACCTACACCTCCAACGCTGGCCTGCCGGAGCTGCGCTCCCTCATCGCAGAGCACCTGGAGAGTTTGTACGGGGTACGATACGACCCGCAGCGGGAGATCACCATCACCGTAGGGGTATCGGAGGGGCTCGACATCGCCCTCCGCGCACTGCTCAATCCGGGCGACGAAGTCATTTACGTCGAGCCCTGTTACGTCTCCTACGCTCCCTGCATACGCTTCGCGGGCGGAGTGCCCGCGCCTGTCCCCTCGCAGGGGGAGGATGGGTTCCGCGTGCGCCCGGAGCAGATCGAGTCAGCCGTCACGCCGGACACCAAGGCGATCCTGCTCTGCTATCCCAGCAACCCCACCGGCGCCACACAGACCCGAGACGACCTGCAGGCGATTGTGGAGATCGCCCGCCGCAATGACCTCTACATCCTTTCGGACGAGATCTACTCTCGTCTCACCTATAGCGGCAGCCACACCTGTGTGGCGTCCCTGCCCGGCGCCCGGGAGCGCACCGTCCTGTTCAACGGCTTCTCCAAGGCCTACGCCATGACCGGCTGGCGGGTGGCCTATGTCTGCGCCCCGCCGGAGGTCACGGAGACGCTGCTGAAGATCCACCAGTATACAATGTTGTGCGCGTCCAATTTCGCGCAGCGGGCCGCCATAGAGGCGCTGGAACATGCGGAGCCGGATGTGCGCCGCATGGTCACGGACTATGACCGCCGCCGCCGCTTCTTTGTGCGCGGGCTGAACGCCATTGGGCTGGACTGCCACACGCCGAACGGCGCGTTTTACGCGTTTCCATCCATTCGGCGCTCGGGCCTCAGCTCGGAGGTGTTTGCCGAGCGGCTGCTGATGGAGGAGCGGGTCGCCGTGGTCCCCGGCAACGCCTTCGGCGAGTGCGGCGAGGGGTACGTGCGCTGCTCCTACGCAACCGGCATGGCTCAGTTGGAAGAGGCGCTGATCCGCATGGGCCGATTTATGGAGCGGCACGCAGCACCTGCGCACACCGGGGACCTGGCAGAGGCGGCCACGGTATGAGGTGGCCGCTACGGACGGTGTGGATGGCCGGGGCCCTCTTCGGCATGGCGGCCGGGGTACATGCGGACCGTATCGTGCTGGCTCCGCGCGGTCTGGTCGCTCCAACCGGCTCGATAAACCTGGAGCTGGCATCCATGGCGAGCGACGACCACCGGAACGTGGGGTTCATCGATCTCGGCCCGTTCCGCCCGGACATGGGGCTGGAGTTGGAAGCGGAGGGGGTGGATATCGGCCATCACGGGGAAGGTACGTTCAGCCTTCAGTACACCCTCACCGGCAACGCCTTCAGCGACATCGCGCCGGCCGTATCGGTTGGCGTACGGGACGTGCTCAACCAGGGCCTGGAGCGGCGCGCCTTCTATGTGGCCGCTACCAAGACCATTGGACTGAGCCTGGCTCAGGAGCATGTGGTCCGGGACATGAAAGTGGACCTCGGGTACGGTTCGAGCCGTCTGGATGGAGTATTTGCCGGTCTGGAGGCCCGCTTCACTATCGGCGCCGCCGGCCGCGTGGAGGTTGTTGGGCGGCGCATCAACGCGGAGCTGGGCATCCCGGCGGGCCGCCTGCTCCAGCTCAGGGTGTACTCCTTGAGCGGCAGGATGTTCTACGGAGCCGGCCTTGCCATCCGCCGGTAGATTCTATTCATAGGACCCAAAGAGATTGCAGGCGCTTTACTCGGAACAACCAGACAACCGGCGCGTGGCGCTCATCAAGAGCCTGACCACCAACAACCGCTTCTATGCCCTCGTCACACCAGAATCCGGTATCCGCAATGCGGACACCGTGGAGCGCATCCCAGAGGACCTGCTTCTCGGGATCGCCTATCCGTGCCTGGAGGACGGCCTGAACGATTTCGCCGTCATCCGGACCACCTACGAGACCCTGGACTACTTCCCGGACGACGACGAGATGCGCAAGGAGCTCATGGAGATTGTCGACGATGCCCGCGGCAAACTGATGCGCCGGTTGACCGAGCTCCGAGACCGGATTGCTTCCGGATACGCCGTCTTTCTGGGCACGGATCTGAACGAGTTCAAGGCCTACGCGCTGGACATCATGAGCCGGGGCTATCCCCGTCGCAATCTGGATAGCATGATGAAGCTGAACGTCTTCGCGTCCGTCGCGGCGGCGGAGGGCCACGAAAACGGCAGTGAGCCGTACTATCGATACGAGTTCCGTCCGGAGTTTCAGGAGCGCGAGCTCATCTCCCTCCCTCCCCGCGAGTTCGTCGCGACGATGTTCCGGGACCTCCTGGCGAGCGTCCTGGACGACGCCAACTATCAGAGCAAGTACACCTTCGATCGCAATGTCTTCCAGAAGTTCATTGCCCTGATGTTCATCAACTATGCCACGACGGACCCCATGTTTTACGGAACCAACAGGGCCGATTACGGTGTCTCGGAAGATAAGGAAATGGATCGCACGCCGCTCTACATGGCCGTAGGGCGGGAGCTGCGCCAGGTAGAAGCCCACCTCGCCGCTGCCGACCGCTCGGCGGCCGGAATAGAGGAGCCGCTCACCGTCCCGCACGGGGAGGAGCCGGTTATCCAGCTTCCGGCCGCGCTGGTGCATGAGGACGCGCTACTGGGCCCTATCTCCGCGGTGTGCGCCGCGGCACAGCAGCTTTGCAAGAGCGACGATAGAGAGGCAGTAAAGCTCGCGGGAATGATACTCTCGGAATCGTCTCGTCTGGTGCAGGAGCTCAAGCGGCTGGGAATAGTGTCCCCGTTTGCCTACGACCCGGGATCTCCGAACGACCGGGGCTGCGACCCCCAGGGTTGACAGGACAATATGGTCGCCGCTACAATACCGGGTATAGCATCACGAGCGGGATGAAGAGGCTGCCAGCCGGCATTGCGCAGATGTCGGAACCAGCGCCCGTGGACGCGCGCTCTCCTCGCTGAACTGAACCACCGGCAATATGGCACGGCGGCTGTTATCCGGGACCCCTTTCCGGAGTGCTCGGCCGCAATCCATCCATCATCACGTCCTCGCGCCTGGCTGCGCGGGAGACCGACGCAAGGACCGTGATAGAGCGATCGTGAACCCTAGACAAATCCAAGAAACCGCGTTTCTATCAGCATACGCCATCACGCGGCCCGGTGTGTCCATCCCCATGGACATCGCGCCGGAGGCCGTCGACGACGCCATCTCCCGCGCGCGAGACTGGCTGCTCAGCATTCAGCAGGAAGACGGCCACTGGGTAGGAGAGCTGGAAGGCGACTCCATCCTTGAGACCGAGTATGTCCTGCTGTTCCAGTTCCTGGGCAATCCGAACCGCGCCAAGCTCCAGAAGTTGTGCAATTACGCCATCCGGCACTGGCAGCAGGAGGATGGCGGCCTGCCTATCTTCCCCGGCGGTCCATCGGACGTTAGCGCTTCGGTCAAAGCTTACTTCGCCTGCAAGCTGGCGGGATTCGGCGCGGAAGAGCCGTTCATGGTCCGCCTACGGGACGCTATCCTCCGCATGGGCGGTGTGACGCGCTGCAATACTTTCACCAAGCTCTACCTCTCCATTTTTGGCCAGTATGATTGGGACGGCGTTCCTACTATCCCGCCGGAGCTCTTTCTCGCGCCCACCTGGTTCTACATCAACATCTACGAGATGTCGTCCTGGTCGCGCGCGATACTGGTCCCCCTGGCAATAATCAACGCGTACCGTCCCTACCGCCCGGTCCCATCGGAGTGCGGCATCGATGAGCTTTTCGTGGGAGGACGCCGCGGCCGCCACCTGCGATTGCCGTGGGATGAGCGCACCGTAAGCTGGAAGAACGCCTTCCTGGCGATAGACAGGGCATTGAAGGTATATGACCGCAGCCCGGTAAAGCCCCTGCGCAAACGCGCCCTCCGGGCCTCCGAGCGCTGGCTGCTTGACAGGCAGCACGGGAGCGGCGGGCTGGGCGCTATCTTCCCGGGAATGACCCACGCCATCATGGCCTACAAATGCATGGGGTATCCGGACGACCACCCGGCCGTTCAGCACGAGCTGCGGGAGCTTGCCAAATTCGAGATCGAAGAAGGGGACGAAATCCGCCTTCAGCCCTGCTTCTCGCCGATATGGGATACCGCCATCGCCATTAATGCGCTCATCGACAGCGGGATGCCTGCCGACGATCCCGCCATCCGCCGCGCCGCCGAATGGCTCCTGAACCGGCAAACCCGGAGTAAGGGCGACTGGTCGGTCCGCCTACAGGACACAGAGCCGGGCGGTTGGTTCTTTGAGTACGAGAACGAGTACTATCCGGACGCGGACGATACGGCGATGGTGCTCATGGCCCTCTACAAGACGTACTGCCCGGAAGGCCAACCGTGGACCAGCGCGCCGGGCCGTGTGCGTGAGGCCATGCGCCGCGGTCTGGAGTGGATCTTTGCCATGCAGAACAACGATGGCGGCTGGAGCTCCTTTGATCGGGAGAACAACCGCACGCTCCTGGAGTTCATCCCGTTCGCGGACCACAATGCGATGCTGGATCCCTCCTCCGCGGACATCACGGCCCGCGTCCTGGAGATGGTGAGCTACTACGGCTATGACACGGAAGACCGCCGCATCCAGCGCGCCATCGCGTACCTTCGAGAGGAGCAGGAGGAGGACGGCTCCTGGTTCGGGCGGTGGGGCACCAACTATATCTACGGCACCTGGCAGGTGCTGAGGGGCCTGGCGCGCATCGGAGAGGATGTGCGCACGGCTCTCTGCCAGCGGTCGGCGGGGTGGCTGAGGAACGTCCAGAACGCCGACGGAGGCTGGGGCGAGACCTGCCGCTCCTATGAGGATCCCATCCTGTACAAGGCCAAGGGGCCTAGCACGGCCTCGCAGACGGCCTGGGCGCTGATGGGGCTGCTTAACGCGGGGGACACGCGCAGCATTGAGGTTCGGCGCGGCGTCGAGTACCTGATCCGGACCCAGCGGCCGGATGGCTCGTGGGAGGAGCCGTGGTTTACGGGCACGGGCTTCCCCCAGGTTTTCTACCTCCGCTACCATCTTTACTGCCACTATTTCCCCTTGTGGGCCATGGGCCAGTACCGGACCCATACTAGCGGGCGGCACCGGCGCCGCCGCGTGGAGCCCGAGCTGGTGGACTAGGGCAGTGCCTCGGACAAATCGTTCGGGGATCTCTCACTTTGATGCTTTAGCAGCGCCGGCTTCGGACCGCGGCGCTGGGAGGACGTACGATGCGATTTCCTATTGGCTTCACCATGGCGCAGGCCAAGCACCGCGCAAAGATGACCAAGCTCGGCCTGAAGCGGTATCCCACTGTGCTGATGCTGGAGCCACTCTATACCTGTAACCTGGCCTGCATCGGCTGCTCGGTGGAGCGGCACACGGGTAAGCTGAAGGACCGCATGCCGCTCGAGGCCTGCTTCAAGGCGGTGGAGGACTGCGGCGCGCCGATCATCAACCTGTGCGGCGGCGAGCCTACCCTCTATCCGGAGCTGCCGGAGCTGGTGCAGGGCCTCATCGACCGCGGCAAGTACATCATCTGCTGTACCAACGCACTCAAGCTGGACACCAAGGTCTTTGGCAAGATCCCGCCGCACCCGCAGTTCTTCCTCATGATCCACCTCGATGGGATGCGGGCCACCCACGACTATGTGTGCAACCGCGAAGGTGTCTTTGACCACGCGGTGAAGATGATCCGCGAGGCCAAGAAGCTGGGATACGTAGTGATGGTCAATACCACCGTCTTCAAGGAGACGGCCGTGGGCGAAGTCGAGGAGATGTGCAAGCTCGCCGAAGAGCTCCGCACCGACGGAATTCTGCTCTCTCCCGGCTACGAGTACGAGAGCGTGGACGCGGACATCTTCCTGACCAAGGAGCAGATCCACGAGAAGTTCCAGGCCATCCGCAGCTTCTCCGGCAAGTACAAGATCAACGCCACGCCCATGTTCCTGGAGTTTGCGGCCGGCCTGCGCGAGCTGCCGTGCGCGCCCTGGTCTACGGTGAACTACACGCCCAACGGCTGGAAAGCTCCTTGCTACCTGGTGGGCGAGAAGTTCATTTCGGACTGGGAGACCTTCTGGAACGACACGAACTGGGAATACTGGGAGAGCCGAATCGACGGCCGGTGCCAGAACTGCAAGATGCACAGCGGCTTCGAGCACAGCGCGGTCGAGGAGGCCATGAAGAGCCTCAAGGGTAAGCTGCAACTGGCGGCGTGGTCGTTATCCAAGTAGGAGTTGATGGTTGATGGCTGATGGTTGATGGACCGGACCCCTCACCATCAACAATCAACTATCAACCATCAACCATGAAGGTACTCGTTACCGGCGCCAGCGGCTTTGTGGGCAGCCACGTGGCCCAGGCGCTGGTGGAGCGCGGCGACACAGTGCGGGCCCTGGTGCGCGATCCCGCCCGGGCCGGTAATCTGGCCGCGCTGGACTGCGAGCAGATAAAGGGCGACCTTCGAGACCCCGATTCCCTCCGCGCCGCCCTCGCCCGCTGCGAGGCCCTCTTCCACGTTGCGGCAGACTACCGCCTCTGGTCCAGGGACCCGCAAGAGCTGTACCTCAGCAACGTAGAGGGCACCCGCAACATCCTCCGCGCGGCGCTGGATGCCGGTATCCGGCGGATTGTGTACACCAGCACAGTGGGGGCGCTGGGGAACCCGGGCGATGAGACGCCCGGCACGGAAGAGACGCCAGTCGGCCTCGCCGACATGGTGGGCCACTACAAGCGCAGCAAGTTCCTGGCGGAGCAGGAGGTACTCCGGTTCCAGCAGGAGTGCGGGTTGCCGGTGGTGATCGTGAACCCCAGCACGCCCGTCGGGGACCGAGACGTAAAGCCAACGCCCACCGGCCAGATAGTGGTCGACTTCCTGAACCGCAGGCTACCGGCGTTCATCGACACGGGCCTGAACCTGATCGACGTGCGCGACGTTGCGCGAGGGCACCTGCTGGCGCTGGAGAAGGGCGTGCCGGGCCGCAAGTACATCCTGGGCAACCGGAACATCACGTTACGTGGAATTTTGGACCTGTTATCTTGTATAACAGGGATGCCCGCGCTGCGCCGGCAAATGCCCTACGGGGTGGCGTATGGCGCGGCCAGAGTGGACACCTGGCTCTTCGGTACCGTACTTCGGCGGACGCCGCACATCCCGCTGGAGGGTGTCCTGATGGCCCGAAAGAAGATGTACTTCGATTCCGCTCGCGCCGTGCGGGAGCTCGGTCTTCCGCAGTCGCCGGTGGAGGACGCGCTGTCCCGCGCCGTAGACTGGTTTCGCGCGAACGGGTACGTAACGAGGAAATAAGTATGCAGACAAAGCGGCGGGTGACGCTGGCCAAGGAAGTAGGGTTCTGCTTCGGCGTGAAGCGGGCGATTAACCTCACCCGGCAGGCGCTGGCGGAGCGCGATAACGTGTTTATCCTGGGCGATCTCGTCCATAACAAGCGAGTTACCGAGGAGCTGGAGGCCAAGGGCCTCCGGAAGGCGGGCGACTACGCGGACGAGAAGGGCGGCACCATGGTTATCCGCGCCCACGGCCTGCCCAAGGCCAAGGTCCAGGAGGCCCGGAGCCGCGGTCTGGAGATCGTGGACGCCACCTGTCCCATCGTTCTCCGCGCTCAGGAGGCCGCCCAGGCGCTGGAGAAGCGCGGCTGCCAGGTGGTTATCATCGGCGACCGCAACCACGCGGAGATCAAGGGCATCCTCGGCGCGCTCGAGAACCCGGCTCTGGTGATCGACAGCGTGCAGGAACTCCGCGAAGCCAAGGCGTCCCACCGGCTGCTGCGCAAGGTCGGCGTTATCTTCCAGACCACTCACGCCCTTGAGTTGTGCCGCGAGATCATGAACGAGCTGGTCTTCATGTGCAAAGAGGTCCAGATCATTAACACCATTTGCCGGCCGGTGCAGAACCGCCAGGACGATGCCCTGGACCTCGCGGAGAAGGTGGACCTCATGATTGTGGTCGGCAGCCGCACCAGCGCCAACACCATGGAACTCGCCGCGCTCTGCCAGCACCACAACCCCCACACCGTGCAGATCCAGAATGCAGACGAGCTCTCCATCGAAGACTTCGACTGGGCCGAGCACATCGGCATCGCCTCGGGCCTTTCCACTCCGGAGGACCTGGTTGAGGGCGTGCGAGCCAAGATTATGAGCTACGACGGTCCCGTCCGCTCCGGCGGGAAGCCGGATCCCTCCCGTTACGCGCTGCATGTCCACTGACCCGGTCATCGGCATCGTAGTCGCCGTTCAGGAAGAGTGGAAGGCGGTCAGCGGCAGGCTGACCGCCTTCTCTTATGAGCGCACCGGCGGCCTGCTTACGGGCCGCGGCATCGTGCGCGGCAAGAGTGTTGCGCTCATCAAGTCCGGCATGGGCGCGGCTCGCGCCGCTTCGGCTACGGAGACGCTCATTTCTCGCGCCGGCCCGGCCGCCATTCTCGTATGCGGCTTCTGCGCGGGGCTTGATACCTCCATTCGGCCGGGGGATCTCGTGCTCGCGGACCGCGTGTACGAGGCTGCTACTGACCGGTGCCAGGCTGCCGACCCGGAGCTCCTGTCCGCGGCGATGCGGGTGGCAGAAATCGGCGCTAGGATAGGTGGTATCGTAACCTGCCCGGAGGTCGCAACACGCGCCGTGGACAAACGCCGACTTCAACGCGAAGGGGCAGCCGCACTGGACATGGAATCGTACGGGGCGGCTGGCGCGGCCGTCAAGGCGGGTGTCCCCTGGCTCGCCGTTCGGGCCGTCACGGACGCACTGGAGGACGACCTTCCCTTCGACTTCTCCTCGTTCGCCGGGCCGGAGGGAGAGGTGGCGAGGTCCCGCATCGCATTCGCCGCGCTGCTCCACCCGTGGAAAGTGCCCGCCCTGATACGACTCGGCGCTCGGTCCGCCGTCGCGGCGAGGAATCTGGCCGCGTTTGTTGAAGATTGGGTAGAGGCTTTCCCCACGTGCATTCCTGGTCTGTCGGCGCCCTAGTTTTCCTCATAGCGCATATATCCGGCGGTCACGGCTCGCTCGCCGTGGAGGACGCGGTTCGCGCAGCCCTCGCGAACAGCCCCAGGCTCCGCGCGGCCCGCTTCCAGGCCGAAGCCACACAGGCTCAAACGGATAGGGATCGGCCGGTGGCGCGCCCAACGGTGACGGCGCAGGCTCAAGGAACGCTCCAGGGGCCGCGGGTCACCTTTCCGCGTGCGGGAGACGGCGACGCCACCGTGCTGCCGGAGCGCTACGGCAAGCTGGAGCTGGACGTGGACCAGCCCCTGTTTCACGCGGGAATGGGCGCCGCACGCGAACGATTTGGCGCGCAAACAAAGGCGACGGAATGGGAGGAGAAGAAGGCGGAAAACGACTTGATCCTCGACGTCCGCCGGGCCTATTTTCAGCTTCTCACCGCCCAGGAGATGCTTCAGCAGGCTCAGAGGGGAGTGGACCTGGCCCGCAAGCATCGGGACCTCGCCCGCACCATGCTGGAGGCCGGCACCGCTATGGAGCGCGACGTCAAGGCATCGGATGCGCAATTGGCGGAGACGGAGCAGGGCGTGCTGCGCGCAGAGAACGGCGCTGCCGAAGCGCGCGCCAACCTTAACCGCCTGCTTGGCCGGGATCCTGGCGCGCCGTTGGAGGTCGCCCCAGCTCCACCCACGCCGTCCATTCCGGACTCGCCCGACGCTGCCGTCCGCAGCGCGCTGGAGCGCCGGCCGGAGATCCGGCAGCTTGAAGAGGAGCTGCGCGCCGCACGAGCAGGAGCATTCCTCGCGTCCACTCAGAACCAGCCCGCACTCTCCGCCCGCGCTGTCGCGGCGACCCAGACGCCGTCCGCGTTCGTCAAATCAGACTACTTCGCAGCGAGTCTGGTAGTGACCTGGAACCCGTTCGACGCCGGCAAGACTCGGGCCGATGTTCGGGAAGCCCGTGCCAGGGCGTTGCAGCTCGAAGCGCTGCTGGAGGATGCGCGGCTGGGAATCCGCGTGGAGACGGAGAAGTCCTGGAGGGACATGCGGGAGGCAGCCGGCCGGCTGGAGGCTGCCGCCCGGCAGGTCGCTTCCGCGGAGTCGGCGGCAGACGTCTCGGAGCTTCGGTACCAGGCGCGGATCGCAACTCAACTGGAGGTCTCCGGCGCCTTGAACGACGTGGCGCGCGCCCGCGCGGCGCGATCGCAGGCTCTGTTCGACCTGCATGCGGCAGCCGCGGAGCTCGCGCACGCTTCCGGCGCGGACGTGGAGGACCCGGCACGGTGAAGCGTGTCGTTGGCGCTCTCGTGCTGCTGGTTGTCCTCGCCGCTGCGGTCCTCTACAACGTCCGCTCCCGTGGAAGTGGCGCCCCTCCCGGCCTCCCCACTGACAGGGCGGAGGTGTCCGACGGGCGAAAGGGCGCGGCCGCGGCTATTCCTGTCACCGTCGCCACAGCCCGCCGCCGGGCATTGCAGACCACGGTTACGCTAACGGGTGTGCTGGGAACCGACCAGCAGGCGGTGGTGAGCGCTCGGGTGCCCGCCCGTATCACGGCCGTGCTTGCGCGTGTTGGCCAGCGTGTTGCTCGCGGACAGATCATCGTCCAGTTGGAGTCTCGCGACGCCGCCGCACAGGTGCGCTCCTCGGCCGCCGGCGCTACTGCGGCCGAGGCCCAGTACCGGAAAGCGGTAGATGCTCGCACCGCGCGACGGACCGAGATGGATGCCCGGGTATCGGAGGCCGCGAGCGGCGTCGCCACCGCTGAGGCGAAGCTTCGACAAGCTCGGCTCGCGCTCCGCCTCACGGGAAGCTCCGTCCAGTCCGACGTGGAACGGACATCGGGCGCGGTACGGCAAGCGGAAGCGGGCCTTCGCCAGGCGGAAGCCGGCCTCATCCAGGCGAACGACGCGGTCAAGCGGTTCCAGTTCCTCTACTCTCATGGCGGTGCCACAAGGGTGGACCTGGAGGGCGCGCAGGCGCAGGCGGAGACAGCGCGGGCCCAGCGGGACGCGGCTGCCGCCGCACTGGAGCAGGCCAGGGCTGCTGCCGATCCCGCCGCGGCCTCCGCGCCTCTCCGGCGCCAGGTGAGCGAGGCGGACGTCGACGCTGCCCGCGCGGGCCTGGTTCAGGCTCAGCGCGGTCTCGCGAATGCTCGGAGGGCGCGCGCGGAGGCGCTTCGGATAGCGGACCAGGACGTGGCGGCGGCGCGCGCGCAGTGGGAGCAGGCGAGGGCGGGCGTGGACATCTCCCGCGCGCAGGTAGGAACGAGCACGCTGACCAGCCCTATCCCGGGCGTTGTCACCAATGTGGCGGCCCGAATGGGGGAGACCGCGCAGCCGGGACAGCCATTGGTCACCGTGGCAGGTGAGGGTTCCATGTACGTGGAAGCGGTCGCCCCCGCGCGATACGGGCCGATGCTGCGGCCTGGCACGCCGGGCCAGGTAACGGTCGATACGCTGCCCGACCACCCCATCGACGCGGAAGTGTCACGGCTGCTGCCGGTAGCGAACCCGGACAGCCGCACCGTGAAGGTCCGGCTCCGAATGCTGGACACGCCCCGTGGGCTCATCCCCGGCGTGATGGCGAGCGTGGACCTCGACCTGTCACGGGGCCGTAGCACTGTCTCCATACCGGTGGACGCCTTGCGGAACGAGGGCCGGTCCACGTTCGCTTATGTGGTCCGGAACCGCCGGGCCGAGCGGCGCAACGTGACACTCGGCGCGGCAGAGGGCGCATACGTGCAGGTCGTCTCCGGTGTGAATGTCGGCGAGGAGGTCATCATCTCCGGGCCGGCCACCCTTCAGTCCGGCATGGACGTCCAGGTAGTAGGGAGGTGAGCATGACGAGGGCGATGGCTGTCTCTGCTTGGTGTCTCGCGCTCGCGGCATGGAGCGGCGTGTCCGCGGTGGGCCAGACGGCCGATGCGGACATTCCGCGCATTGTGCACGAGATAGATGCCCATAACATCGAGCGCACTATCCGGAAGCTCGTCTCCTTCGGGACGCGCAACACCCTCTCAGTTCAGGATGATCCGGCCCGTGGCATCGGTGCGGCCCGCGACTGGATCTACTCGGAGCTCCAGAAGATGGCGCCGGCGTCCGGCGGCAGGTTAAAGGTGGAGCTGCAGTCCTTCACACAGGGCGTCGGACCGCGCGTTCCGCAGCCCACAAAGATAACCAATGTGGTTGCGACATTGCGCGGTGTCGAGCCGGAATCCGCGGACAGAGTGGTCGTTGTAAGCGGACACTACGACTCCATCTGCTCAAGCCCCACGGATGCGGTACACGACGCGCCCGGCGCGGATGATGACGGGTCGGGCGTCGCGGCGGTCCTGGAGATGGCGCGCGTGATGTCCCGCTATCGCTTCAACGCCACCATCGTCTTCCTCGCGGTGGCCGGAGAGGAGCAGGGTCTGCTCGGCTCGACCTACTTTGCCGAGCAGGCGAAGCAGGGCGGAATGCGTATTGAGGCTATGTTCACCAACGACATCATCGGAGACACGCTGGGCGGCAACGGCGTTCACGACGACCGCCGCGTGCGAGTTTTCTCGGAAGGCGTGCCGACCTCGGAGACACCCGCCGAAGCCGCCGTGCGCCGCGCCGTGGGAGGCGAGAACGACTCTCCCTCCCGCGAGCTTGCCCGCTTTATCCAGGAAACGGCTTCCCGCTACGTGCCGGGGTTCCATGTCACCCTGGTCTACCGGCGGGACCGATACCTGCGCGGCGGTGACCATATTCCGTTCCTGGAGCGAGGCTATCCGGCCGTCCGCTTCACGGAGCCGAATGAAGACTATCGCCACCAGCACCAGAACGTCCGCGAGGAGGAGGGCGTGCAGTACGGCGACCTGCCGCAGTTCGTGGACTTTCCCTACGTGGCGCAGGTAGCCCGCGTGAACGCAGCGGCTCTGGCGGAGATGGCGCTCGCTCCATCCCCGCCCGCCAATGTTCGCATCCTGACCCGTCGTCTTACCAACGATACAGACCTCGAGTGGGATGCCGGCGCGGAGCCGAGCCTCGCGGGTTATGAGATTGTTTGGCGCGAGACCACCTCGCCGGTGTGGACCCACACCCGCGCCGTGGGCAAGGTGACGAGCTTCACCCCGGCCGGACTCTCCAAAGACAACTACTTCTTCGGGGTGCGGGCGGCGGACGCGCAGGGCCACCGCAGTCCCGCAGTCTATCCCCGTCCGGCCCGGTAAGGCGACGTGTGGCTTACCCGCATCGCCATCTCGCGGCCCATTGTCATCTGGACGGCCCTGGCCGCCATCGCCATCCTCGGCCTCATCGCCTACTCGCGCCTCCCGGCTGAGCTAAACCCCCAGGTCGCCATCCCCACGCTCACCGTCACTACCGTTTATCCGGGCGCGGGACCGCAGGAAATAGAGTCGCTGGTGACCAAGCCCATCGAGGACGCCGTCGGCTCGGTAAGTGGCATCAAGGACGTCTTCTCCACGTCCCAGGACTCCGTCTCTATCGTCAGCATCGACTTCGTCATCGGCACGGACCTGGCCCGGGCCGCCAACAGCATGCGGGAGAAGGTGGAGGCGGCCCGATCACTGCTGCCGCCAGATGCCCGCGCGCCCATCGTCCAGCGCCTGGACATTAACGCGCAGCCGGTGCTCTACATCGCGCTTGCGAGCTCGGTGCCGTCCCGCGAGCTGCGGGAGCGCGTGGATACTCTGCTCAAGCCGCGCATCGCCCGGATACCGGGAGTGGCGGCCGTCAACGTGGCCGGCGGCGCGACTCGCGAAGTGCAGGTCCGTGTCGACGCTACCCGGCTGGAGCAGTACGGCTTCACCATCGAGGACGTGGTAAACGCGGTTCAGTCGGCCAACCGTAACGTGCCCGCGGGCTCCATCGTGGAGGGCCGCCGCGACATCGGCGTGCGTTCCCTGGGCGCCTTCTCTCGCCCGGAGGACATCGAGGACGCGGAAATCCTGGCTCCTTCAGTAATGAGGGCAGGGGGGAATGACGCGCGAATGGCCCCCCCCGCCCCCAATTCTGGGGGAGCCTTCACGCCCGTCACCGTGGGAGACGTGGCTTCTGTCGTAGACACGGCGGCGCGGCCCACCACCGTTACACGCGTCAATGGCCGCGACAGCGTCGGCATCGTGGTCACCAAAGCGTCCAGCGCCAACACCGTCGAGGTGGTCCAGGGCGTGCGCGACGTCATCGACTCGCAGCGCAACGCCCTGCCGGATACGCAGATCTACTACGTTCGAGACGACTCCGTCATGGTCCGCGACGCCCTGGACGACGTGGACACAACGCTCGTCCTGGGAGCGATCCTGGCCACCACGGTGGTCTTCCTCTTCCTGCACAATCTGCGCGGCACCCTCATCGTCGCGCTGGCGCTGCCGGCCTGCCTTGTAGCGACCTTCCTGACCATGTACTTCGCCGGCTTCACGCTGAATCAGATGACGCTCTTGGCGCTATCCCTGTCTGTCGGCATTCTCATAGATGATAGTATCGTGGTGCTGGAAAGCATCACCCGCCACCTGGGATTGGGGGAGGAGCCGGCGGAAGCTGCTTTCAATGGGCGTACGGAGATTGGCTTTGCGGACATTACCACCACACTCGTAGACGTCGTAGTGTTTCTACCCATCGCCTTCATGGGCGGAATCGTAGGGGCCTTCTTCCGGCAGTTCGGACTGACGGTGGTGGTCGCCACACTATTCTCCCTCGTCGTCTCGTTCACCGTGACGCCGAGCCTCGCCGCCCGATGGTACCGGCAGGGAGAAGATCCAGAGCGCGAGGCAAGGTCGCGCGGGGGTATGGAGACGGCGTATCTGTTCGTTGAGCGGTTCTACCGGCGGGTGCTCCGGCACGCCATGCGCAACCGGTGGTGGGTGCTCGCGACCGGAGCCGTCGCCTTAGCGGCGGTACTTCTGGTCGCCACTCCCAACCTCGGCGTGGAGCTGCTTCCGGCAACAGACCAGGGCCAGGTCTCCATCTCGGTAGAGCTGCCTCCCGATTCCTCTCTGGAAGCCACGGACGCCGCCACACGCGGCGTGGAGAAGCGCCTCGTAGGAACGCCCGACGTCTCCGCCTATGTCTCCACAGTGGGAGAGGTGCTGGGCGGCTTCGGCGCCTTCCCCCAGCAGGGGCCCCAGTACGCCCAGCTCAACGTGCGGTTGGCGGAGAAGGAGGGGCTGCTGGACCGCCTGGCCCATCTGGGGCTGCCCAGCGGCCTTCGAACCCGGTCCGACGAAGCGGTAGCGGAGGACATCCGCCGCCGGCTGCGCGGCGTGCCGGGTGCGCACATCGTGGTCTCCACCGTCCGGACCGTCGCCGATACCGGCCCTCCTATCCAGGTCCAGCTTCGCGGCGCGAACCTGGACGACCTCGCCAGCGTGGCCGCCCAGCTCAGGGACAGGCTGGCGCAGATGCCCGGCATCCTGGATCCGGATGTCTCGCTTCGCACCGGTAAGCCGGAGGTCCAGGTCCACATCGACCGCTCCCGCGCGGCCGCTCTCTCCATCTCTCCCGCGCAGGCGGGCGCCATCCTGCGGGACGCCATTGAGGGCAACACGGACAGCGTGCTCCGCGTCAGCGGGACGGAGACGCCCATTCGGGTGCAGCTCGCCGGAGTGAACCGGAGCCGGCCCGAGGACCTGCGCCGGATTGTGGTCGGGGCGAGCGGTGGGCGACCGGTTACGCTAGGGGAGGTGGCAGACCTCCAGATGGGGGCGGGACCCACGGCCATCGACCGCGTAAACGGCCAGCGGATGGTCACGGTCTCCGCGGGGCTCGCGCCGGGGTACGTCTTCAGCAACGCACAGCGCGACATCGAGGAGCAGATGGCCGACATCACCCAGTCCGGCATCCAGGTCCACTGGAGCGGCGAGGCGGAGACCTTTTCGGAGAACGCTGCCTACTTCGCCCTGGCTGTGGGTCTGGCTGTTATCCTGGTCTATCTGGTAATGGCGTCGCTCTTCAACTCCCTGCTGAACCCCTTCATCATTATGTTCACGCTGCCCATGGCGCTCATCGGCGCACTGGGGGCGCTGGCCGTTACCGGCTCGACCGTGTCGCTCGTATCCATGATCGGCATTGTGATGCTGACGGGCTTAATGGGGCGCAACGCCATCCTCCTCATCGACTATACCGGCACGCTGCGCGCCCGGGGCATGCCGAGGCTGGAGGCGGTGGAGGAGGCGGGCGCCACCCGGCTTCGTCCCATCCTGATGACCACCCTGGCCACCGTCTTCGGCATGCTGCCCGTGGCGCTCCGCATCGGCCGCGCCTCCGAGCTCCGCGCCCCCATGGCCATCGTGGTCATCGGGGGACTGCTTCTCTCCACCGTACTCACCCTGGTGGTCATCCCTGTGCTGTACACCCTGTTCGACGACTGGAGAACCAGGCGGCAGGCGGCAGGCGCCGGGCGGCAGTCCACAGGTGACAGGGTACGGAAGAGGGTTTAGGAGCGGGAGCATAGAACGGTTATGGCAGGAGAGATGGATGGGAGATCCTTTCCCGCTGCCTGGCTCCGAGGTCGCCGCCTATCTGGCCGCCATGGCTGCCGTGGCCGTCGTCTGCCTTCGGGTGTCCCTGGGACAGATCGTGGAGGCCCGAAGGCAGCGGAACTGTGTGCTGTCCGGCTCCGCCGAGTACCTGCTCGCCGCGGACCAGGTGGGCCTGTTCCGCCAGAGCTTCGAGACCGTGATCGCGGTCCTGCTCGGCGACGCGACATTCGAGGAAGCGGAGCTGGGCCTGGATCCCTCGCGCAGCGCCTGGGATCCCGTCACCGGCGTGGTCTACTCCTTTCCGGACCCTGAGCAGGGATGGGTCGCACCGAATCCAGGCCTCCCGGAAGGGGATCGCTGTCGGATGGTGGGGGAGCGGCTTGCGGAATCGGGTGACGTTCGACTCATCCGTCCGCTCGTGGACGCACTCTGGCTCGGTGGGCGAGAACGAGTGGTCGCCCTTCACGCCCTGCTGAATCTGCTGCCTCTCGTGCAGCCGGGCGACGCCGGTGTGCTGCACGCGTCTTCGCTGTACTACCACATCAGCCATCCTCGGAGCTGGCGGGAAGGGGACGCGGCGCTCGCCGAGGCGGCGCTGGACGCTGTCGCGCGAGCGGAGCACGTAGGCGGTCTGCGCTTTGTCCAGCGGCTGTCGCAGGACGATGAAGCTCCTCCGCCCGTCCGCGCCGCCGCATACCGGTGCGCCGTACTGCTGCGCGAAGCCGCCGCGCGGCACCGCGCCGGCGCCCGCCTCCTCCGCTCCGCCGAGCTTCCGGCCTCCGCCGAATCCCTCCTCCGCCCGGCGGCCGGCGCGGACGGCGAGGGCCTCTCCCTGCTCCGATCGGCTTCCGATGCTAGCCCGGATTAACCTGCGCTGTCCATCCGCAAGCGAGCGGGGTGTGGTACTATAGAGTTCGACCACCTCTGCTGGTGTCGTCCTCGCTTCCGGGTGGGCCCTCCTCAGGGCGGCCTCCCGTCTCTCCAAATCGCAGTCTTCATCTAGACCAGCTACCCAAACCGGCGGTCTATATCGAGGAGGCCCGTACGCTTTGAAGAAGACGCTGTTCCTGAGTCCGCCCTCGTTCGACGGCTTTGACGGAGGAGCCGGCTCCCGCTACCAGGCGAAGAGGGAGATCACCTCCTACTGGTATCCCACCTGGCTCGCCCAGCCCGCCGCCCTCGTCCCCGGCAGCAAGCTGATCGATGCGCCGCCGCACCACCAGACAGTGGAGGACGTGCTCAAGGTTGCGCGGGACTACGAGCTGGTGATCATGCACACCAGCACTCCCTCCCTGGCCAACGACATCCAGTGCGCAGAGGCGCTCAAAGCGCAGAACCCGGAGCTCCAGGTCGGCTTCATCGGCGCGCACGTAGCCGTCCTCCCGGAGCACACCCTCCGTCAGGCGCCGGTCCTGGACTTCGTCTGCCGCCACGAATTCGACTACACCTGCCTGGAGCTCGCCCAGGGCAAGCCGTACGACCAGATCCGGGGCCTCAGCTATCGTGACCAGAACCGGCAGATCCGCCGGACCGGGGACCGCGAGCTGGTGCCGGACTGGGACGCCATGCCCAGCGTCCTGCCGGTCTACGAGCGGGACCTCCGGATCGAGAACTACTTCGTCGGCTATCTGCTCCACCCGTACATCTCCTTCTATACCGGCCGAGGTTGCCCGGCCAAGTGCACCTTCTGCCTCTGGCCGCAGACCATCGGCGGGCACAAGTACCGCACAAAGAGCCCGGAGGCAGTCATCCGCGAGATGGAGGAGGGAAAGGCCCTCTTCGGGAGCCGGGTGCGGGAGTGGATGTTCGATGACGACACCTTTACCATCGACCGCCAGCGCGCGGTCGCCATCAGCCACGGCCTCAAGAAGCTGAATCTCACCTGGTCCTGCAACGCCCGCGCCCACGTGGACTACGACACGCTGAAGACGCTGCGCGACAACGGTCTGCGCCTGCTCCTGGTGGGCTTCGAGTCCGGCAATCAGGACATTCTGAACCGCATCAAGAAGGGCATCAAGCTGGACATGGCGCGCGAGTTCATGGCGAACTGCCGCAAGCTGGGCATCAAGGTCCACGGTACGTTCATCATCGGGCTGCCCATCGAGACCCAGGAGACCATCGAGGAGACCATTCGGTTCGCACAGGAGCTGGACCCGCACACGATCCAGGTCTCCATCGCCGCGCCGTATCCCGGCACCGAGCTCTACGATCAGGCCATGGCCAACGGCTGGTTTGACAACTCCGTCCTGGTAGCGGGCAGCGGCATCCAGACCTCGTCGCTCCGATACCCGAACCTCTCGCCGGACGAGATAGAGGAGGCGGTCGAGCGAATGTACCGCCGCTTCTATTTCCGGTGGAAGCCTATCTTCCGCATCGTCCGCGAGATGGCAGCCGACCGCCAGATGCTGGTGCGCCGCCTGCGCGAGGGGCTGGAGTTCCGCGACTATCTCCAGGAGCGCAAGCAGATCGCCCGTTCCCACAAGCAGGAGACCGCGGCAGCGGCAGGTTGAGGGCTGAGGGTTGAGGGTTGAGGCGCCTCCCGCCGGTCCTCGGCCGGAGATTCTGTCGGATACATTCTCCGCGCACACGGGTAAGCGGGTCATCTTCAACGCGGACGATTTCGGGGCTTCTGCGCGAACCAACCGGGCCGCTCTACGCGCCCACCTGGAAGGCGTTCTCACCAGCGCCAGCCTGATGGTGAGCGAACCCGGCTTCCACGAGGCCGTCTCCATGGCGCGGGACGCGCCGGACCTCTCCGTCGGACTGCACCTCACGCTCAGCAACGGCTTCGCGGCGCAGCGGCAGGAGCAGGCGCGCGCCATCGTGCTGGCCTCAGGACGGTTCCGGGAGAGTCCGGCCTTGGCGGGGCTGCTGTACTTCCTGTTGCCCTCCGCGCGCCGGCAGGTGCGCGCCGAGGTCTCGGCCCAGTTTGCGCGGATGGGGGAGACTGGCCTGTGTATCGACCACGTCGATGGCCACCAGCACCTCCACCTCCATCCGGTCGTGTGGGATGAGCTCGTCACTCAATGTCGGGCACTGGACGCGCCGTTCGTGCGCATCCCGAACGAGGAGTTCCTGCCGGTATCGCCCCGAGGCGCCGCAGGCCGCAGAATGGAGTGGCTGGCATTCCGCGTGCTCCGGCGACGCTGCCTGCGCTCACTCTCCGGCTCGCGAATCCGTGTTGTGGAGCGCGTGTACGGCCACCTGGAGACCGGCCGCATGACGGTGGACTATGTTCATGATCTGCTGGGTCGATTGTCTGGACCATCCAATGAGATCTACTTCCATCCCGGTACGCCGCACGCCCAACCGCTGGCCAGTACGGAGCAGGACATGGACGTAGAGCTTGACGCGCTCCTGAGCCCGCGCATTCGGCAGCGCATCGCCGATCTTGGCCTTGTATTGACCAACTTCAAGGACTTGCGAGAAGTGCCTGTGCTGACGTAGGGGCGGCCCTGTGTGGCCGCCCGCTATGATTTGTGCCCGGCGACTGAAGTCGCGGGCTACGAATACGCAAAGTCCGCCTGCGCGGACTCCGGAATCCGGAGAAGACCGGACGGGCGGCCACACAGGGCGGCCCCTACAAGCCAGGAATTCCGCCTTCCACTATCCGTCGTCAACATGGAACTCGGCCGCTTCATGGGGTCCCTGCACCCCGCCCTCATCCACTTTCCCATCGTCCTGCTCCTCCTCGCGGTAGGGCTGGAGGCCATTGAGTTCTTCCGGCCGCACGAGAAGCTCGCCTTCACCGCGCGGCTCCTTCTGCTGCTGGGTACGGTCTCGGCGCTCTTTGCGTTTGTCTGCGGGAACTTCGCGGAGATCTGGGCGGCGCGCAGTGGGGTGAGCCAGGATGCGATGGAGTATCACGAACTCCTTGCGACTGTTACGAGCTGGAGCTTTGTGGGGCTTACCGCCTGGCGCATGCTCATGAAGCCCGCCGCGCCCAGGCCGTGGCGCGCTGTCTGGCTGGGACTGGCCCTCGGGGCGTGCGTGTTGCTGGGCTACACGGGTCATCGGGGCGCCATGCTGGTGTACGGCCGTGGCGCGGCCGTGCAGGACGTGGGCCTGATTCGGCCGCCGACGCACGAGGACCTCGCGACTCTCCTTCAGCGGCAGAATCCCGCCAGCATCCTCTACTCCAACATGATGCACCACGTGTTCGGCGTGATGGTGCTGCTGATATCCCTGCTCCTCCTGCTGGAGCAGGTGAGCCCGCGCCTGGTGGAGCGCGCGCGCCGCTTCGGCCCGCTGCTGCTCCTTGCCGGGGGCGCGTTCCTGCTGGTGTTCAGCGACCAGGACGCGTGGCCCCTGTACCACGTGCGTCCGTTTCGGCCCATCTATGACAAAGAGGTGCTGCTCCACAAGACCTACGCGGTTCTGATGCTGGTCTTGGGCGCGGCGGGCACAGCGCAGTTCCTTATGCGGCGGGTACGGGACGCGCAGCCCTGGCGCGTTCAGGGACGCACCATGGCCGTCTTCGCGCTGGTGGGTGGCGCGCTGCTTTTCACCCATGTCCACAGCGCCGCGCCCTATGCCAACGTGGCGGTGGGCGTCTATATCCACCACACCGTGCTGGGGCTGTTCGCGCTCGCCATCGGGGCGGTCCGGCTGCTGGATGACCGCTCCGTCAGGCCGGCACGGTGGCGCGCGCTTGCGTTTCCCGCGCTCATGGCGGTCGAGTCCGTCTTCTTGATGAACTACAACGAGGGGCTGCCGTGGTTCCTCGGCTACCGACACCTGAGCACGGCCGGCGCTCACGGCGGCCTCGTCGCGCCCCTCGGCCGCGGCCGGGCCGAGCTGGTCTACAATCCGGCGACCTCACGCATGGAGGTTTACCTCATGCGGATGGCAAGCGCCGAGCCCACACCCATTGCTGCTCAGGCCATTACGGCGGTCGTGCGCATCGGCGGGGCCGCCACGGAGGTGATGCTCCCGGCCAACCCGGGAAGGGAGGCGCGGAGCGCGCACTTTGCGGCCAACGTGCCCTTTGTCGCGGGCGCGCCCCTCTTCCAGGTCGAGGCCGCCGTGCCCGGCCCCGGCCGGACCGCGACGGCGGTGTTCGAGCCGTGGATCGACCGATCGCAAATCGGTCCGCCCCATTCATCCCTTCCGTACGTGTGCCCGATGCACCCGGAGGTGGGAAGCGCCACGCCGGGACGATGCCCCGTGCCGGGCTGCGACATGACGCTCGTGCCCCGCGGGCCAGCGAGACCCACCGGCGTCCTGCACGACGACCGGTACGAGATGGAGCTCAAGACCGAGCCGGCAGTCCCGGCGACCGGCCTGCCCGTGCGGCTCGAGCTGACGCCCCGCGATCGAGCCCGAAATGCCGTCCTAACAGACCTGGACGTGGTCCACACCAAGAAGCTGCACCTGATAATCGTCAGCCGGGACCTGGCCTTGTTCGACCATGTGCATCCCGTACAGCATCCGGACGGCTCGCTGGTGCTGGACTACCGGTTCCCGAGCGGCGGTGACTACGTGCTCTTCGCCGATATGACGCCGGCCGGCGCACCCAACCAGGTCTTCCGGCTGCCGCTCCACGTAGAGGGCCCCGCCCCGGCCCCCACGCCGCTGGTCGAATCACCGGCCCCCGCCGGACTCTTTGGCGACTACCGCGTGGAGCTCCGGGCCGCTCCTGACCCGCCGCGCGCAAAGGATGAGGCGGTGCTTGCCTTCACGTTGACCCGGAACGGCCGGCCCGTGACGGACCTGGAGCCACTGCTCGGCGCGGCCGGCCACTGTGTGGTGATCCGGCAGGACACGATGGAGTATCTCCACTGCCATCCGGTGGAGCCCCTCGATCCGGCCGGAGTGGGGCCGACCGTGCGGTTCCACACCCGTTTCCCAGTGCCGGGTCTCTACAAGGTTTGGGGCCAGTTCAGCCGCGCCGGCACCATCCTTACCGCCGACTTCGTGCTGCGCGTGGAGTGAACGCCGTCTCCGGAAGGAATGGAACGATTAGCATGAATCCGGCCCATCATCCATCAACCATCTCCCATCCACCCGGCCAGGTCATTCTCGTTACCCTTATCGCCACCGTCTGCGTGAGCGTGGGCGAAACGCTGCTGCGTGCCGGCATGAGCCGGGTGGGGCACGGGAATTACGCTGGCTTCGGCTTCGTATTGGCCGCAGCGTCCGAGGCGAGGGTGCTCTGTGGCACCGGCCTGATGATGGTCTATTTCGCCCTCTACTCGATAGCGCTTTCCTGGGCGGACATCAGCTTCGTGCTGCCTCTTACGGCGCTCAGCTACCTCTTCGTCGCGGCACTGGCCCGCATCCTCTTACATGAGCCCGTCTCTCCTATCCGCTGGATAGGGATCTGCATCATCACGTTCGGCGTCATTGTGGTAGCCGCGGGCAGTCGCTCCGGCTGATACGCATGTTCGCCCTCGTCGTATTGCGCACCGCGCTCGGCACACTGCTGGCCGGCTCCTGGATCTACTGGCTGCTCTGCCTGGACAGCGCCCGCCGCTGGAAGGCAGAAGGGGAGAGGGGGAGAAGGGGAGAGGGGGAGACTCCGCCTTCCGGTCTTACGACTCACGACTCACGACTCACGACTCCGTCCCCATCCCCCCCCGTCTCTATCCTCGTGCCGGTCTACGGCCGGGATCCCGAGCAGGCGGAGAACTTCGCCAGCCTATGCCGCCAGGAGTATCCAGAATACGAGGTGGTGTTCGGCGCTCTGGATTCCGAGGATCCTGGGCTGGATACCGCCCGCGAAGTGGCCGCGCGGCATCCCGAAGCCAAGGTCACTATCGTCGCCGGCGGGACAGCTTTCGGCGCCAATCTCAAGGTCTGCAACCTCCACAACATGCTCGCCCACGCCCGCCACGACCTCCTTGTCCTGTGCGACAGCGACATGCGCGTTACGCCGGACTATCTCCGCCGCATCACCGCCCCCTTCTCTGATCCATCAGCTATCAGCCATCAGCCATCAGCCTTCGGCTTAGTCACGTGCCCCTACCGTGGGGCCTGCGCGGAGGGGCTCGCAAGCGCGCTGGAGGCGCTGGGCATCGTCGCGGACTTCATGCCGAGCGTTCTCCTCACCTGGCGCTTCTGGGGCATGAGCTTCGCGTTCGGATCCACTATCGCGCTGAGCCGCGATACCCTGGAAAGGATCGGGGGATTTCAAAGCCTGGCGGATGAGCTGGCGGACGACTACCTGCTGGGCAGCCGTGTCCACGCGCTGGGACTGCGGGTGGAGCTGTCCGACTACGTGGTGGACGACGTTCTGGCGCGGGAGCGGTTCGGGGAGATGTGGTCGAGAAGGCTGCGCTGGGCGCGCACCACTCGCGCCATGCGTCCCGGTGCCTACTGGGGGCTGGTGGTCACGCACGGTACGGCCCTTGCGCTGCTCTACCTGATGGCGTCCGGCTTCACGCCGGTCGGGTGGGGCGCGCTCGCCGCCACGCTCGCCGTCCGCGCCGCCTGCGCCACCTGGATTGCCCGCCGGTGCCTGGATGATGCCAACCTTCCGGCCCGACTGCCGCTGCTTCCCCTGAGCGATCTGTTGAGCTTCGCGCTCTGGGTGGTCAGCCTGCTCGGCAGCACAGTCACATGGCGCGGCCAACGCTTTCGAGTTCTCCGGGGAGGACGGCTGGTCCGACTGCGCTAGCGCCGCCGTGATTCGGTGCCGGCTGATAGGGCGAGTGGCCCCGGTGGAAGGTGGATCAGGATCTGAACACCGCGCGGACCATGAAAAAGACCTCCGGCACGTTTGTGCCGGAGGTCTCCATCCTGCGTCGGAAGAGCTATTGTGAACCGGGGCTCGATGACGGAGAGCCCGAGGCGCCGGACGAGCCTGCAGCGTTTGGTTGCGCTGGTCCGTCGTCCATGCCCGGCACGACCACATTCTGGCCGATTCCCAAACCCTCCTTGTTGATGGGCCTCGGGGTATTGTCCCGGATGAAGAAGAACCAGCCGGCCAGCACGATCAGGAGCACCGCCGCCGCGATGACACCGGCCACTACGGGAGTGGACAGCTCCCGTTGGGCGGACGTGCCTGACGTGCGTGCCGAGGACTTGGAACCGCTAGGTCGGTTTACCATCATGTCCGGGACCTAGAACGTATCCTTGTCGGGCCGGAACAGCCATAAATGGCAGCCATCCCACCATGCCGCGTGCGGATATCCGGCCGCGTCATAGTTGGTCCATGGATCCGTGTGGAAGTCGGTTCTATTCGGCGTTACGGCGGCTCCGATGCGGCGCCACTTAGCATGGCCATCGTCCATCAGATAGTTGGATCCGCCCGTATGCTCCGGACCGGGGTTCGGCAGGGTCTTACCTGACAGTACAAACCAGACGCTCTTTGCTCCGTTGCCTGACGCGCACTGGCCGTTTGCGCGAGGCTGGTACACACATGGCTGAGTGGGGTCATTACAGATGATGGCCGGATCCTGCAGGGTAAAGCCGTCCAACCGTGTCTTACCCATCATCGGTGATGCGGCGATGAGCGCGGACGGAGCGGCGACACCGGCCAGCGGGTAACTCGTCAAGAGCCCGTTGTACGTATAAGTACCTGGTGCGCGCTCGCCCACGGCGGTCGAGTAATCGACGCCTGGGAAGGGGGTCACCACGCCGGACGGGCAGCCGTAGAGCTGATAGTTCTTGATGTACGGCTGGATGGAGTTGCCCCAGAACTGGCTGCGAAGACCGACATCGCCCGCGCGCCAATTGGCAGGCGTAGTGGCGGAATACTGCCACATCCAGACGGTCCCATTGTTCGGAGCTGCTTGAGGATGGGTTTCGTCGTAGTCCTGGACGTACTGCAGGAAGGCCAGGCCCAACTGCTTCTCGTTGCTGAGGCACGAAATGGCGCGGGCCTTCTCACGGGCCTGCGCAAATACGGGAAATAGGATGGCGGCGAGGATAGCGATGATCGCTATCACGACGAGCAGTTCGATGAGCGTGAATGCCCGCCGGCTTTGCGAAGTCTGCATGTTACTCTCCCAGATGCGGACAAAAGAACAATTAGGAAGTGATTGGCCCGGGGGAGGCTGCTATGTCAACACCGCCACGGCCTTCCGGCTTGCCGTGGGGAGTTTATCCTGCGAACGACAACACTTTAGGCACCACCGAATGACATTCGAAGGCGCCTTCAATCGTATCGTACCCAGGCCCATCCTGTCAAGCGGTTGCGTAAAGCCGTAAAGCTATGAAGCCCGCCGCAGTGCCGCGTAGGCGAGTCGAAAATCAGCCGTACGGGTACCGCTCGAGGCCGGTACCCGTACGGCTGATTCCGGGCAGCCTTCCATGCCGTTCGCATTAGCGGCGGTTGAACAGACCTCCTTAGAACGGGAGGACGGGAGTAATCGTCGTTGATGCCTGCCAGTTCGCGGAGTTCGACGGATCGAGGTCCGTTTCGCACGAGCCGATGGTGATGGTGTTGCCGTACGCGTTGGGCGAGAGGTTGAACGTCGCGCTCTGCGTGGTTGACCCTCCGTCCGGGAAGTTGAGCGTGTACGGCCAGGCGCCGGTGGGTGGGCTGATCAGGCTGTTGTTCGACGTGTCCACGTAGACCGACCCGCCGCCGACAGGCACGGACTGCACTGTGACACTCACAGTAACCTGCGAGCCGCTCTGAACGGCCGAAAGGCGGATCGGAATGGTCTGGGACTGCCAGCGGGCGTAGGCTTTGCCGGTGGCCGGCGGAGCGATCAGGGCCGCGGAGATCGCGGAGCAAGCGATGGACAGGCACAGGACCTTCGCGAAGGTCCGGCGGGCAATGTTGGTGCCGTAGCGGAACATGTGTCAATCCTCCTGGTGAAGGTTGTGCGCCGGTTGGCGCGAGAGTTGACCCATATTACAGAAGGCAATGTCAAATAAATGTGAGGATTCTCACCGCTACGGTGCGATCTTAGAAAAAGTCCCAAAATAGTCCCGGTCCTGACGTGCGGCCGGGAATGAAGAGGGGTGCGAAGGGTCGGAACGAGCCAAAGGGTAAATGGGTAAATGGGTGTACGCCCGGATTCCGGAAGGTACACCCATCTACCCATTTACCCATTTACTCCTTTCCTCCACCCTCCTCGCGCTCGTATCCCACAAAGTCGCCGGCCTCCAGCTTCTCGTCGGCGGGCGGCTGGAGCAGCTCCTCATCCCGAGGTACCGCCGTCTCCATCTTGCCGATGCGCTGCAGCGGGATGGGCTGAAGCGGCAGCGGGTCCGCATGGCCGGTCGCGGCGGTGCGTCTCAGGACGTGCTCTTCCAGCAGGGACCGCAGCTCGTTCGTAACGTCCGGCCGCACCTCCGCCAGGTTCGCCGTCTCGCCCGGATCCGACCGCATGTCGTACAGCTCCACCATCGGGAATCCGTGCAGGTCCGGCTCCAGCGCCACGATCAGCTTCCACTTCGGTGTCCGCAGCCCCCGCTTCTTCATCCACGTGTTCTCGGTCAGATGGAGAAAGGGATTTTCGATTTTCGATTTTCGATTTTCAATTTGGCTACGTAGCGAACGGCCGTCCAGCATGAGCGCGGGGTCCAGCAGGTCGGCGAAGTCCAGGATGGTAGGAACGAGGTCCGGCATCTGCGCGAAGCCGGGGATCCTCACCCCGGCGGGGATGCGGCCCGGCAGACGCAGGATGAGCGGAATCCGCACATTGGGCTCGTAGAGCCCGTGGTGGTCGAACCAGCAGCCATGCTCGTCCAGCTCTTCGCCGTGGTCCGCCGTGTAGACCACCAGGGTGTCTTCCGCCAGCCGCAGCTCTTCCAGCCGCGTGAACACGTGCGCCAGGCAGGCGTCGGCGTAGGCGACCTCCGCGTCGTACTGGGCTTTGGGGAACTCGATGTCCGTCACGCCGGGCATCCACTCGTGGAAGTACCACTTGAAGTTCTCGAACGCCCACACCGCGTCCATGGAGCGGTTGGACGGGTCGCGCTCATCCCCTTCATAGAACATGCGGGTGAAGGGGGCCGGAGGAAGATAGGGCGTGTGCGGGTCCCAGAAGTGGAGGAAGAGGAAGAATGGCCGGTCCTGGCCTGCTGCCGCGGCTATCACCTTGAGCGCCGCCTTCATGACGGCCTCGCCTTTGCGCCACGCCCGGGCATCCGTGGTGTCCCAGACGTACCCCTCGTACATCTCGAAGCCCCGCTGGAACCATCGGCCCAGGTTGTCCGCCGCCGCCGTGAAGTACCCGTGCAGAGAGAGGATCTCCGCCAGCAGGGGGATCTCTTCGGAAAGCTCCGGCGTGCCGCTCTGCCCGGTGATCTGGTGGGCGTACACGTCCCGGCCCGTCATCATCGTGGTGTGGCCGGGGAACGTCGGGATGTGAGGGCTGTAGAACTGCTCGAACAGCGCCCCGCCTGCGGCCAGTCTGTCGGTGTGCGGGCTGGTCGGCCGCCAGTGCCCGTAGCAGCTCAGGCGGTCCGCGCGGAGCGTATCCACGCTGATGAGGATGATGTTCAAAGCAAGGTTCCCGTGGGCCCATCGTGAAGTGCGCGAGTGATCGCCCGCCCAGTATACTGTTACAGATCATGTCCTCGCAACCTCCTGTTTTGCCGGACCAGCCAACGATGCGTGCCGCGGTCTACCGCGGGGTGAACGCCGTACGGGCGGAGCGCGTGCCCGTTCCGGAGATCGGGCCGGGCGAGCTGCTCGTGCGCATCGACTCCTGCGGCGTCTGCGGCACGGACCTCAAGAAGATCGCCTATGACCTCACGCCGCCCCCCCGCATCTTCGGGCACGAGATGGCCGGCATCGTCGTCGCCGTGGGCGATGGCGTAGGGGATTGGCGGGCCGGCGACCGCGTGGTGGCGCACCACCACGTCCCCTGCATGGAGTGCTACTACTGCCGGGAGCGGGACTTTGCCCAGTGCCCCACTTACAAGCGCACCGGCACCACGGCCGGGTTTGAGCCGGCGGGAGGCGGTTTCGCGGAGTATATCCGGGTGATGGACTGGGTGGTCCGGGGGGGCCTAGTCCGCGTGCCGGACGACGTCTCCTTGGAGGAGGCGACCTTCGTGGAACCGGTCAACACGTGCCTCAAGGCCGTGTACAAGGCGGACGTCCGGCCCGGAAAGACGGTCCTTGTGGTGGGCCAGGGCCAGATCGGTCTGCTGTTCACCCAGATCGCCGGTTTGCGCGGGGCGCAGGTTATCGCGACGGACCGCATCCCGTTCCGGGTGGAGCAGGCCGGTCGATTTGGCGCATCGCTGGCGCTGGACCCGGGCCGATTCGACGTGCCGGCCGAGGTCCGGTCTCGCACGGCAGGCCGCGGGGCCGACCTCGCCATTGTCGCGGTGGCGGACACGGCAGTCGTCGCCCAGGCGTTTGAGTCGGTGCGTCCTGGCGGCGCAGTCCTCCTCTTCGCGCAGACCCGCCTGGGCGACACGCTGGGGGTGGATGCGGGAGCCGTTTGCATGCTGGAGAAGGACCTGATCGGCAGCTATAGCTCGGACATCACACTCCAGGATGAGGCCGCCGACCTCATCTTCACGCGTAAGCTGGACGTCCGATCCCTCATCACGCACCGCTTCCCGCTGGATGACATTGCAAGCGCCATCCAGCTCGCCTCCTCTCCGCGCGATAACTCCCTGAAGGTGATGGTCCGGCCATGAGCAGCGCAGACCACAGACCACAGACCACAGACCACAGATTCTGTCCGTCGTCCGTCGTCCGTCGTCCGTCGTCCTCCATGACTGCGGCGATCCTCTACGGCAAAGAGGACGTGAGGATCGAGCAGGCGCCGGTCCCGGACGTAGGGCGGGGCGAGATACGCGTGCGGATCCGGGCCGCGCTGACCTGCGGTACGGACGTGAAGGTGTTCAGGAGGGGCTACCATGCCCGCATGATCACCCCGCCGGCCCTGTTCGGCCATGAGTTCGCCGGCGAGATCGAGAGTGTGGGGGAGGGCGTCGCCGGCTGGCAGGCCGGCGACCGGGTCGTGGCCGCGAACTCCGCGCCCTGCGGAGAGTGCTTCTACTGCCGGAAGGGGCGGCCGGAACTGTGCGAAGACCTGCTGTTCGTCAACGGCGCCTACGCGGAGTACATCACGCTGCCGGAGCGGCTGGTCCGGGTGAACCTGCTGCGGATGCCGGAACACGTCTCGTTTGAGGAGGCCGCCCTGGTCGAGCCGCTCGCCTGCGTGGTCCGCGGCATGGAGGAGACCGGCGTCCGGGCGGGAGACACGGTGGCGGTAGTCGGCCTGGGACCCATCGGTCTGCTGTTTGTGCGGCTGTGCAAGCTGGCCGGGGCCCGGGTGATCGCGGCGGGACGGGGAGCGCCCCGGATGGAGGTCGCCCGGCACATGGGCGCCGACCGCCTGCTATCGTCTGACCAGGAGACCGACATCGTGGCGGCCGTCCGGCGAGAGACGGAGGGGGGCCGCGGCGCCGATGCGGTCATCGAGTGCGTGGGCCGGCCGGAGGTGTGGGAGTGGGCCGTCGCCATGGCGCGCAAGGCCGGCATCGTAAATCTGTTTGGCGGCTGTCCGGCGGACACCAGGATAACCGTGGATACCTCCCGCATCCACTACGACGAGCTGACCCTCAAGGGCGCTTTCCACCATACGCCCGCCGCCGTCCGCGAGGCCCTCCGCCTGATCGCGGAAGGCGCCATACGTCCCAGCGATCTGATACAGGAGCGCGCGCCTCTATCTGACCTTCCGGATGTCCTCCGCTTCCTCGCCTCCGGAAACGCCACGCCAAAGGTTGCCATCTACCCAACCGACGGGTGATTTTCGATTTTCGATTTTCGAGTCTTGACCGGGTCTGCACCACCTCTCACCTCTCACCTCTCACCTCATGAAAAATAGTTCCTCGATGGCAAACGCGCTCAATCTGCCGGACTGCCCGTACCGCGTGGAGGGGACCTTTACCCTTCCGGACGCCCAGCGGTACTGCGAGCGGCTGGCGAAATCCCACTACGAGAACTTTTTGGTCGCCTCGCTCTTCGTGCCGCGGCCGCTAAAACAACACTTTTACAACGTCTACGCGTATTGCCGCATCTCGGACGACCTGGGCGACGAGAGCGGAGGGCCGAAGCGTGCGCTGCCCCTGCTGGACTGGTGGGAGGAGGAGCTGGACGCCTGCTACGCCGGCTGTCCCCGTCATCCCGTCTTTGTAGCGCTCGGGGAGACCAATGCGCGGTTCGGCATCCCGAGGGAGCCGTATGCGGACCTGCTGACCGCCTTTCGGCAGGACCAGCGCGTAACGCGGTACGAGACTCACGAGGATCTGTTGGCCTACTGCCGGTACTCGGCGAACCCGGTCGGGCGGCTCGTGCTCTACCTCTGCGGATACTCAGATCCGGAGAGGCAGGGGTACTCGGACGCCACCTGCACCGCACTTCAGCTTGCGAATTTCTGGCAGGATGTGGCGCGGGACTACGATATCGGCCGCATCTATCTGCCGCTGGAGGACATGCGCCGTTTCGGCGTGCCGGAAGAGGACATCGCGGAGCGGCGGTTCAGTCCCGCGTTTGCAGACCTGCTCCACTTTGAGTGCGACCGGACCCACGCGCTGTTTCAGGAAGGGATGAAGCTCTGTCCGATGGTGGACCGCCGCGTTCGCCTGGACATTGAGATGTTCAGCCGAGGAGGGTTGGAGATACTGCGGCGCATCGAGGCGCAGGGCTACGACGTGCTCTCCCGCCGCCCCACCATCCCAAAGCAGCGCCAGCTCGCCATTCTCGCCGGCCGTCTGCTGGCCGGCCTGACCGGACGGTAGACAGTAGGAGACAAACGCGGAGCGTAGCAAACGGTCATCCCGAGCTCCGCGAGGGATCTGCTTTACGGCGCCGTCCCGAACTCTATATGAACCCTGACCTCGCACGCTCATACGAATACTGCCGGCAGGTGGCGCGCACGCAGGCCCGCAACTTCTACTACTCCTTCACCGTGCTCCCGCCGGAGAAGCGCGCCGCTATGTGCGCTATCTACGCCTTCATGCGCTACAGCGACGACATCTCCGACGAGGCGGCCGAGGACCGATCGAAGGAAAGCCAGCTAGCCTCGTGGCGGGAGGCGCTGGACCGCGCCTTCGACGGGGACTACGGCGACAGTCTCATCCTGCCCGCCTTTCACGATACCGCCCTCCGCCACGCCATTCCCAAGCGGTTCTTCCACGAGTTGATTGACGGCGCGGAGATGGACCTCACTACCACACGCTACCAGACCTTTGAGGATCTCCACCGGTACTGCTACCGCGTCGCCAGCGTCGTAGGGTTCGTGTGCATCCACGTGTGGGGCTTCACCGGCGGGGAGGCCGCTTATGAGCCGGCCGAAGCGTGCGGACTGGCGTTCCAGCTTACCAACATCCTGCGGGACATTAAAGAGGACGCCGGTCGCGGTCGTATCTATCTCCCTCTGGAGGACCTGCGCCGCTTCGGCTACTCCGAAGAGGAGCTGCTCCAGGGTGTGACGGACGAGCGCTTCCATGCGCTGATGCGATTCGAGGTGGAGCGCGCCAGGGAGTACTATGAGAAGGCGCTTCCGCTAGTCCCCCTGATCGACCCGGTGAGCCGGCCAACCTTCATCATCATGTACCGCATCTACCGCGGCCTGCTGGACCGCATCGAGCATCAGGGTTACGACGTCTTCGCCCACCGCGCGCGCCTCTCAACCGCGCGAAAGATGGGCATCGTCGCCCAGGCATGGCTTGGCAGCCGGCTGGGAGCGACGCGACTGGTGACAGGCGCGTAGGGGCGGCCCTGTGTGGCCGCCCCTACACGTGCAGAGCTTATGAGCGACAAATCAGTCATCGTGATCGGCGGCGGTCTGGCCGGCCTGGCGGTGGCTCTTCCGCTGGCGGACGAGGGGTTCCAGGTCACCGTCTTCGAGAAGCGGGCGCTGCTGGGCGGGCGAGCCTCTTCGTTCCAGGACCCGGAGACGGGCGATCGGGTGGACAACTGCCAGCACGTCACCATGCGCTGCTGCACAAACCTGGAGGACTTCTACCGCCGCATCGGTGTCCTGGACCGAATCCGCTACTTCGACGCGCTCACCTTCCTGGACATCCGCAACTGCATGTCCACTATCCGCGGCTCGTCTCTACCCGCTCCGCTGCATGCCGCCCCATCGTTCCTCTTCTTTCGGGCGCTTGGCTTGCGCGACAAGGTCGCCATCGCCTACGGCCTGTTCCGGATCCTCCGGGCGCGCCGCGATGAGGCGCTCGACCGGGAGTCCATGGCGGACTGGCTGCTCCGCAGCCGCCAGACGCAGGGGGCTGTCGACCGGTTCTGGCGGCCGATCATGGTAAGCGCCTGCAACGAGGATCTGGACCGCATCTCGTGCGTCCACGCCTTCAAGATCTTCCGGGACGGCTTCCTGGTCCATTCCCAAGCCTACCAGATGGGCCTCCCGTCCGTCTCCCTGGGCGACCTCTACTCCGAGCCGGCCATCGCCTACCTGGAGCAAAGGGGCGCCCGCGTGCGGATGCGCGAGCACATCGACCGGATCAACGTCCGCGGCGCCTGCGTGGAGAGCCTCTCCCTGGTCGACGGCTCTACTGTTGAAGCGGACTACTATGTGAGCGCGGTGCCGTTCGACCTGCTGCTCAAAATGATGCCTGCCGAGGCCGCCGAGCTGCCGTACTTCGGCAACCTGCGCAACCTGGAGTTCTCGCCTATTACCGGCGTCCACCTCTGGTTCGACCGTATTCTGGACGTGCCGCCGGCGGTGGCCCTCCTGGACCGCGAGATGCAGTGGATCTTCAACAAGACGGAGAACTACGGACTGGACGGAGCGGGCACCTACCTGGGCCTGGTTGTAAGCTCCGCCAAGCGGCTGGCGGACACGCCCAAGGAGGAGATCGTGGCGGAGGCGCTGGCGGAGGTCCGGAGCTGCGTCCCTTCCGCAAGTGATGCGAAGTTGGTGAAGTGGAAGGTGATCAAGGAGCGCAAGGCGACCTTTGCCCCCATGCCCGGCGCGGACCGGTGGCGTCCGTCCCAGAAGAGCCCCGTCGCCAACCTGTTCGTCGCGGGTGACTGGACCCAAACCGGCTGGCCCGCCACCATGGAAGGGGCCGTGCGCAGCGGCTACCGCGCCGCGGAGCACCTTCTGGCGGAGGAGGGGATCGGAAAACAGCTCCTGGCTCCGGACCTCGCCCCATCGCCTCTTGCCCGGCTGTTGATGCGGTCCTGACGTGGCCGCGCTCCTCCTGCTCCTGCTGCTCTCGGGACCCGGCGCCCCA